>JAKDUG010000202.1 GCA_030457805.1 Psychroflexus sp. | reverse complement strand
CTCTTCATTTTATTTATTTTATTTCTCCAGTTTCTTTGTCAATATCAGTTCTTCCATATTTTCTTTCTTGATAAACACTATCAAAATATAATCTAATTAATCCAGTATGCGACCGCAAAACAGAGTTAACAATAGACATGCTTGTTATTCCGAATTCTGACCCACGCGCTTGTATGAACCTTCTCAGCTCACGTATATTCGCTAAATTATGATTATCAATCAAATCACAAATAAGATTAAACATATCGTCTTTATCTTCAACATCAAGCGTTATGTAACGGTCAACATCAAAATTATTAATAAGTTTAATATCTTTTTTGTCATAAACGTATTTATTTTTTTCAATTGCATCTTTTGACTCATGAGTTAAATACAAGTACGTATTTTCAACGGTAGTTTTTATAATTTGAACCATAGCAACACTTTTATTTCCTAGAGAGCGTTGAATTCTTTTACGTACACTACTAGCAGTTACAGGATTTTTAGCTATATAAATAACGTGATAATGTTCTTTTTTTAAACCTTTTTCTTTACCTTCTTTTTTATCTTGATCATGAAGTGGACTAATCGCCATTGGTACACCAATCAATTCCAATTTCAATAACCAATCTTCCGGAATGCTCTCAGGGTACAGTAAAAACGTAAAGTATCTTGATTTATCTTCTGCCATTTTATATAATCACCTTAACAAATTTAAAACAACAAACGAGCGGACTTTGGTAGAGGTCGCTCTTTTTTGTTTTCATTTTTGCCCTTTCTTTTTATATTCTTCTAATGCCAGCGTAATAACTACAGACTTTGTCATACCACGTTCTTTAGCTAATTCTTCCAATTCTTCTAAAGCCTGTGGTGTCAGTGAAATAGTTATTCTTTCTTTTGTCGATTTCGTCATAACATTTACCCCTTTCTAAATTTTAAATAATTTTAACAAATAAGCATATATAGTGCAACAGTAACGTTACAAAATGTATGTAGTTTACAAAAATGTCCGCAAAATGTCCGCGAAATGTCCGCGAGAAAAAAACCATCCTAAACCCTTGGTAGAGTAAGGCTAAACCCGCTTTTTTTCTTAGTTTGGCACTCGGCACTTAAAGGGGGGGTCGTAGTAGCCCCCCCTATTTTCCCTTTTTGTATATTCCACGAGCTAAATTCAAAAACATAAGACCTTGGGCTCTCGCCCAAACCCAGCAAACGCAATGACGTTTGATCCATGCCTCTAGAAAGTTGGACTAAGCCCGCTTAGTTCGCTCTTTCTGTCTGCCTGGCAGAAGCTAAATCAAAACTAAAAAGAACGCAAGGGTAAATAGCACTCGCTACGCTCGCCCTTGCGTTCTTTTTAGCCTTGATTTTTAACGCTTATGCCGACAGAAAGAACGAACTAAGCTAAATGCTTGGTAGAATCTAAAAATCGCTTAAAACGCATTTTTGAGCGTTTAACGGCTGAAATTTTAAATCTTATATTTTTTCAAAAGATTGTTAAGGGATTTTTCCCTTAACCGAACAAAGTGAGCCAGTAACTTTTTAGCTGGAAGAATAAATTTAAATTAAAAGACACCAAAGAAAATGACAACATAATCTAAACTTATCTCCTTGAAAAATTATTTTTTAAAAATCTTTCTAAATCTTTTTCCCTTTCTAAAAAGTCAGAATAATTTATTTTAGAAAAGGGCGCACTTACACATCACTTTTCAAGTTGATGTCTTTCGTGCAAAAATTCTGCGTGATCACTTTGTGTACGGCAGATTTTTTTGTGTGAAATTTTGCGCTGCAAAATTAAGAATTCACTTCGCTCATGCAAAAAAACTTTAGAACATTTGGTAGGCAGGCAACGGGTTTGTATATACAAACCCCAAAACTAAAGTTTTGACTTGATAGGATAATCCTATAACCTTATAAATTAAAATTAGTCGCTTCGCTCGATTTTAATTAGTGTCGCTTCGCTCGATTTTTGTAAAAATAAAAGAAAAAGAGCAATCACACTCGGCGATTGCTCTTCATTTTATTTATTTTATTTCTCCAGTTTCTTTGTCAATATCAGTTCTTCCATATTTTCTTTCTTGATAAACACTATCAAAATATAATCTAATTAATCCAGTATGCGACCGCAAAACAGAGTTAACAATAGACATGCTTGTTATTCCGAATTCTGACCCACGCGCTTGTATGAACCTTCTCAGCTCACGTATATTCGCTAAATTATGATTATCAATCAAATCACAAATAAGATTAAACATATCGTCTTTATCTTCAACATCAAGCGTTATGTAACGGTCAACATCAAAATTATTAATAAGTTTAATATCTTTTTTGTCATAAACGTATTTATTTTTTTCAATTGCATCTTTTGACTCATGAGTTAAATACAAGTACGTATTTTCAACGGTAGTTTTTATAATTTGAACCATAGCAACACTTTTATTTCCTAGAGAGCGTTGAATTCTTTTACGTACACTACTAGCAGTTACAGGATTTTTAGCTATATAAATAACGTGATAATGTTCTTTTTTTAAACCTTTTTCTTTACCTTCTTTTTTATCTTGATCATGAAGTGGACTAATCGCCATTGGTACACCAATCAATTCCAATTTCAATAACCAATCTTCCGGAATGCTCTCAGGGTACAGTAAAAACGTAAAGTATCTTGATTTATCTTCTGCCATTTTATATAATCACCTTAACAAATTTAAAACAACAAACGAGCGGACTTTGGTAGAGGTCGCTCTTTTTTGTTTTCATTTTTGCCCTTTCTTTTTATATTCTTCTAATGCCAGCGTAATAACTACAGACTTTGTCATACCACGTTCTTTAGCTAATTCTTCCAATTCTTCTAAAGCCTGTGGTGTCAGTGAAATAGTTATTCTTTCTTTTGTCGATTTCGTCATAACATTTACCCCTTTCTAAATTTTAAATAATTTTAACAAATAAGCATATATAGTGCAACAGTAACGTTACAAAATGTATGTAGTTTACAAAAATGTCCGCAAAATGTCCGCGAAATGTCCGCGAGAAAAAAACCATCCTAAACCCTTGGTAGAGTAAGGCTAAACCCGCTTTTTTTCTTAGTTTGGCACTCGGCACTTAAAGGGGGGGTCGTAGTAGCCCCCCCTATTTTCCCTTTTTGTATATTCCACGAGCTAAATTCAAAAACATAAGACCTTGGGCTCTCGCCCAAACCCAGCAAACGCAATGACGTTTGATCCATGCCTCTAGAAAGTTGGACTAAGCCCGCTTAGTTCGCTCTTTCTGTCTGCCTGGCAGAAGCTAAATCAAAACTAAAAAGAACGCAAGGGTAAATAGCACTCGCTACGCTCGCCCTTGCGTTCTTTTTAGCCTTGATTTTTAACGCTTATGCCGACAGAAAGAACGAACTAAGCTAAATGCTTGGTAGAATCTAAAAATCGCTTAAAACGCATTTTTGAGCGTTTAACGGCTGAAATTTTAAATCTTATATTTTTTCAAAAGATTGTTAAGGGATTTTTCC
>JAKDUG010000036.1 GCA_030457805.1 Psychroflexus sp. | reverse complement strand
CGTGTTGACAGACAGTTGAGAGGTCGTGCTGGTCGTCAAGGTGATCCAGGAAGTTCGCAATTTTACGTTTCGCTAGAAGATGGCTTAATGCGTAAATTCGGAAGTGAGCGTATAGCCAAATTGATGGATAGAATGGGCTTAGAAGATGGTGAAGTCATTCAGCATTCTATGATTTCAAAATCTATTGAACGTGCACAGCGCAAGGTTGAAGAAAATAACTTCGGTATTCGTAAGCGTTTACTTGAGTATGATGATGTGATGAATGCGCAGCGGGAAGTCATTTACAAACGTCGCTATAATGCTTTGTTTGGTGACCGCTTGAGAATTGATGTAGCAAACATGATTTTTGACACAACTGAAGCCATCGTCAATTCAAATAAGATGCAAAATGATTTTAGCAATTTTGAGTTTGAATTAATCAGATTCTTCTCGATGGAATCTTCAGTGACTGAAAAAGAATTCGAAAAAGAGTCAACCCAAAAGTTGATCGGTAAGATATATAAAGAAGCTTATGTGCATTATCAAAATAAGATGGCGCGTAATGCTGAAGAAGCTTTCCCTGTGATTAAGCAGGTTTACGAAAATGAAAATCAAAAATTTGAGCGTATTGCTGTGCCGTTTAGCGATGGCCAGAAAACGCTTCAGGTGGTCACAAACCTTGAGAAATCATATGAGTCAGAAGGAAAGGAACTGGTAAAAGACTTTGAGAAAAATATCAGTTTAGCTATTATTGATGAAGCTTGGAAAAACCATTTACGTAAAATGGATGAGCTGAAACAAAGTGTGCAATTGGCTGTTCACGAACAAAAAGATCCACTCTTAATTTATAAATTTGAAGCTTTAGAACTCTTTAAAATGATGATTGAAGATGTCAATAAAGAGGTGATTAGTTTCTTGTTTAAAGGCGATATTCCACAAGGAAATCCTGAGGATGAGATTCAAGAAGCGAAGCAACAGAGGCCAAAAGAAAAATTGAAAACTCAAAAAGATGAGGTTCAGAACCTGAATCAACAGGCTTCCCAAAACAGACAAGCTGGTGAGCAAGCAACGCAACGTCAGCCAGTGACAGAAACGATCACGCGTGATCAGCCGAAGATTGGCAGAAACGATCGTGTGACGATTAAAAATGTGACAAACGGCGAGGAAAAAACAGTCAAGTATAAACAAGCACAACCATTGCTCGAGCGCGGTGAGTGGGTTTTAAGAAACTAATAAATATTTTAAAGCTTGAAAAATTTTAGAATAGAATTTAAATGGGCAATGTTTTTTACATTGCTCAGTTTTCTTTGGTTATATGCTGAAAGATTTTTTGGGTGGCATTCAAGTGGCGCCTCGCGATATTCTGTTTACAGTATGATTATGGTTATTCCGCAGATTGTGGTGACTTACCTCAATATGAAAGAGAAGAGCGAAAAGTTTTTTGACGGTCAAATTGAGTGGCGAAAGGCCTTCTTTTCGGGTGCTGTTTTATCCGTCATCATTGCAGCTTTGTCCCCCGTTATTGTTTTTGCATTGACGGAATTTGTTTCCCCAGATTTTGTGACAATAGCGATTAAACAAAGTGTTGAAAAAGGCATGGAAGAAAGTTCTGCACGTAGTCTGTACAATATGAATTCCCTGTCCAAACAAGCCATGTTTGGCAATTTAGCCACAGGCGTATTTTGGTCAGCAATTTTAGCTCTATTCTTTAAGAAGAAAAAAGATTAATTCTTTTTGTTCTTTTCTTCAATCCAACGCGACATGTATTTTGTGCTTTGGTGGCTGTGGTGCATGAGCATCTGGCCGATAAAGTTTTGTTGTCTGTGTTGACTGAGTTCACTCTCGAGTTTGTTGAGGCGTTTAAAAAACAAGGCTTTAAATGTGCTTGCACGGAAGCGTTTTTCAAGAATTTGAAAGCCATTTTTCTGAGCGCTTGTCCATCTTTTTTTATTTGAATAGAGCTTCACAGCTTGCTGCGCTATCAGTTGCGGCTCGTTGGCAATTTCACCACACCAGGGTAAATCTCCACAAATACCTTCGGCGCCTATTGTCGTTGTAATCGCTGGTGTCCCTGCGCGCATTCCATCAATAAACTTCCCTTTGAGACCCGCACCAAAACGCAATGGCGCTAATAAAACACGTGAGGCTTTGATAACATCTACAGCATCGGCTGCACGGCCCATGATATAAAAATCATCTTTTGGCTGGTGGAGTTGTTCTACTTTTTGAGATGTGTAAGCTCCGTAAATAAATAGTTTAGCCGCTGGTAATTCTTTCTTGATCAGTGGCCATATTTCACGCTTTAGAAACTTGGTTTTGTCAAAATTTGGCGGATGTAAAAAGTTGCCAATACTCACAAAATCTTTGCGTTCTTCAAAAGCTGGCAAAATGTCTTTTTGAATGAATTTTGAATCCACTAAAAAGGGTAAATAAAGTAAAAGCTTTTTGTCGAGCTTAAAGTGTTTTCGAAGAAGTTCCATTTCAGCTTGAGAAATGATCAGGCTCAAATCCGATCGATATATGGATGCGATTTCGCGTTTTGCTTCATCGGTGAGGAGTAGGGATTTGACAAAGCTCTGTTTCTTTTCATAAGCACGTTGCCGTGCTTTTCTGAAAAAATGTAAATCTTGTGTGTCCAGAATACGAATTGCTTCCGGGCAATTCTCAGCAACACGCCACCCAAATTGTTCCTCCATCATAAAGCGATCAAAGAGAACATGACTGGGGTTTAGGGCTTTAATGCTGTTGTCAAACTCAGAATCATTGGCTGAAATCTGTTGTGTTTGAATGCGGTAATCAGATAAATCTTCAGCGTAAATAGAATCTTTAGCTGGTGATGCATAAGTGACTTCAAAGCCTTTTGATAAGAAAAGACGAATCAATTGCATCATTCGACTTCCTGCTGCTGATGAGTTTGGTTCAGGCCAAACAAAACCGATGATGAGCAACTTTTTCCCTGTCATATAAATGTTTTTTTATGTGAAGAAAAGCTGGAATGAGCTTAATTTTCAAAGTAAGGCTAAAAGGCTGGAACCTTCAAAACTAAAGCAAATTTTTAATGAAATTTTACATAAAGAAGTTCCACACAATCCCAAATCGAATGGCGAAATCGCGATAAGGATGCCGCGGTGCTGCAAAATTATTATTGCCTTCCAAAAGTGTAGTGAAGTTTTCTAACTTAAAGAAAATACGTGCAGTTCTGACTTTGGCATTAAAAAAGAAATCAAGTGTGTAGAAATTTTTGAAGTTTTCATCAAGAACAAAAAATTCTGCTAAAACAGGATCATAGCCGTCCGATTTATAGTCTGTAAAATAGTTAAATGTAAAACCGGTTTGTAAATATAAGGCCTTATTAAACCAATAATCTTTGTAGTAAAATGATTGTCTGGTGACAAATTCTGGCACGTGGAAAGCACTTTCTCCTGACATCACATTTTGGTAAATAACATCATTCGCCAAGGCAAAACTTCCAAAATCAAAATCTTTTGAAGCCTGCAATTTGAAGTACTGAACTTGCGCATTGCTTTGCATTGGTTTCACCAAGGAATCTACTGATGAAGATGCATCTGGATTATCGATCAATCCAAAATGAGTGTGATTATTGATTTGTGTTAAGCTGGCTTTATAGCTCCCGAAAGTCTGACTGTTAAATAAGACGGACAAACTTTGTGTTTTTATATTTGAGAAGTCAGGATTGTACCAATTGTAGTTTTTATAATCACTCTGGAAAAGCATGGTATTGAAATTCGGTCGTGCTGAATTCAGTTTTAATTCAGCTTGAGCTAGATTCAAAGAGTCGATTTGGTAAGAGGCAGAAGCTTTTAAATCATAACCTTCAAAGGTGTCGCTCAGATTGTAAACTGCATTGGCTTTGAGTTGAATTCCTGCAATGTCGTTAGCATATTTTCCACCGACGGAAACCACATCTTCTTTGATCCGATTGGGAATGGTTTGCTCATTCTGAAGAACGATGGATTTAAATCCGTAATTGTAATTGGTGTGTTCTATAAAACCTTCAAGCACGCCCAAATCAGGTTGGAGATAGCTTGCGCCAAATTTATTTTTGACGTATTGGTATTCAACTTCATTAAACAAATCTTTGTTTTCATAAGTTTCGCCATATATGTCTGTGGCTTCTTTTTGTGTAAAGCGGTATTCCTTGTCTGAGAAATTAATGCTGTGATTCACCCTCAATTCGTATTTGCTGGTCGAATCAGCAGCTTTGAGTTTGTAGAAATGATCGAGATAGAAACGCTTGCCATCTAGCTGGTTTTCTGCATTTTGATAGTGAACGGCTACAGAAGAACGCTCGTCATACTCGGGTATTTTATTGATATACAGACGTTCGCCTTCAGCGGTTAAGCCTCCGTTTTCCTGGTTCATCAAATCTTGTGCGACAAAATGTGTTTTGGCATAGTAGCGTTTATTTTTAGTATTGAAATTTAATGTCAATCTTAAATTACCTGTACTTGTCAATGTGTTTTGGTAGCTTCCTAAAGAGCGCAAACCTTTGTATGCAATTGATAGATTGAAATTTGGTTTGATATTAGAAGTAAAAAAAGCATCGACATTTTGCCCTTGCTCAAAAACAGTTCTGAAATAAAGTTCTGTAAAAGGTGTTGGCACGTCGTAATAATTGATGTCTTCAGCTTCCATGAAGTTGAAATGCCTAGCGCGTGCGCCAAATTGTGGTGAATTTGACAATTTATCGAAGTCATATGTCAAGCGATTAAAGGTCTGCCCAATATTCTGAAAGCCTAATAAACCAAAATCATCACGCCTTAGATAATTGTACTTATAATTTTTTTGAATTGTGAGAGTCGTATCGACGTAGGTGGTGTCGTTTGCCATTGTAATGATCTTGTAGCTCGACACTTCGGTTTCCACTTCTTTGATGTCTTTTTTCTCCGAGTCATCATCGCTCTCTTCTTCGTCATCAAGTGTAATGCTTGGCCGGTTGGTTGGTGTGCCTGTGAGTTTGCGCTGGGCAGATGCACTCAAAGCAAAAAAGAATATACTTATTATTAGGACTAATCTCATCGTTCTATTTACAAGCGCAAAAGTATCATTTTTTCATGAAAGCTGTTTCCAAAAATAACTTAAAGACAAGGAAGACTTTTTGAAATGCTTACTTTTGCTAAATGCTTAAATTACAATATCAAAATCAATTGATCGAATGCGGAACCGATGAGGCTGGACGCGGCTGTTTGGCTGGTCCTGTGACTGCTGCGGCCGTTATTTTACCATTGAATTTTAAAAATGAATTGCTCAACGATTCAAAGAAATTAAGCGAGAGAAATAGAATTTTATTGCGTGAAGTGATTCAAAAAGAAGCACTTGCTTATGGCGTGGCACATGTGATGATGGAAGAAATTGACAAGATCAATATTTTAAATGCTTCGATTTTGGCAATGCATCGTGCCATTTCACGTTTAAAACCACTGCCTGAATTCATCGCTGTTGATGGTCATAAATTTAAACCTTATGCTGATCTGCAACATCAATGTGTCATCAAAGGAGATGCGAAATATATGAATATTGCTGCGGCTTCAATTTTAGCAAAAACAGCACGAGATGCTTATATGCAGAAGATCGCAAAGGCATACCCTGCTTATGATTGGCATCAAAATAAAGGTTATCCCACAAAGAAGCATCGAAAAGCGATATTAGAAAATGGATCGACAGCATATCATCGTCAGAGTTTTAAGCTTTTACCGGAGCAGTTGAAGATGGAATTTTAAATTTGTTTTTTTTGATATTTTAATTCTTGAGATTGTTAACTTTGTCTGATGTAAAGGGATGTTATTATGAAGAAAATACTTGTTTTGTTTCTTGTGCTGATCACTGCTTCTTGTCAGCATTCTTCACAATTGGCAACAACGGATTCATACCATTTATTACCACTCAAGAGTGTTTTAGTTTTTGATATTCACTCTTTGGAAGATTTAAATGAGAAGCTCACTGCAAATAAGTTTATGGCCTCTAACTTCGAGTCAAAACTTGTTGTTCGGCTCAAAGAAAAATTTGATTTATTAGAATCCATTGATTCTAAAATGTCAGGTTTGTTGAGTGTTTCTACTATTGGGACAAAAGATTTTGCCTTTACATTTATTGTCAACTCAACATCCGAATTGTTTAAAGCGGGAGTCATTGACCAGAAATCATCAGAAACTTATGATGGTGTTGACATTGAAACAATTCAGATAGAGGATCAAAAGTTTTATTTAAGTGAATTGGCTGAACATCAGGTGATCAGTAGTTCAAAGTTGACACTTGAAAATACCATCCGAAATTCAAAAAATAATCTGCATCTTGGCGCTACTTTTTTTAAAGCTAAAAAGGCAAGTCGTTCTCGCGATCTCAGTGTCTATATTAACCTTCACCATATTGAATTGATCAGTAAATCACAATTTCCAAGTTTGGGTTTTGATTCTGAAAATTACGGAGAATGGATGGTTGTGGATACGGAAATCAATCCGAAAAAAATATGGGCGAGTGGTGTCATTATTTCTAAAGAAAATAGACATTCTAAGTTTGAAACCTTAACGTTCAATAAAACAGAGAACTCTAATTTCGCACAAATTGTCCCTTTAAATGCCAGTTATTTTGTCAATTTTTCAATTAAAAATTTTAAAGAATTACAATTAAAAAGGAGACAACTCGGCTATACAGACGATATCATCAAGCATTCTATAGGGAATTATCCAGCTGAATTGGGTGTTATCAAAATCAAGAATTACCATTTGATTGATTTTAAACCCGACGATGTGCTTGGTTTTGAGGAAGAGTTTATACAAATTTCAACTCAGGTTGAAGAATTTAGAGGTCAGGATATTTTTCAATTAAAGAATTTTGATGGTTTTCAGCATTTTTCACCATTACTACCCATGCTGGATCCAAATTATGTTGTCAATTTTCAAGGCCACTTTATTTTTGCTGCTGAGCTAGAACAATTAGAATCACTTTTAGTCAATCTAAAAAACAATTCTATTCTTGCAACGACTGATTATTACAAAGATGCAGCCGACGATTTGCGATCAACTTATAGTGTACAATTTGGTTTTTTAAGTGATAATTTAAAGACTTATTTCTCTGAACAATCAAAGGATGCTTATCAAAAATCTTGGAAGAGTTTAAATACAGATACGTTTAAGCTCGGATTGACACAACTGACGAATGATGATGGATTTACACATGTCAATTTTAGTTTTGGTGCTTCAGAAAATAATTCCTCGTCAAATTTACAAGTGAACCGCATCAAGCTTGATCAAAATCTGATTACTTCACCATCATATTTTATCAACTGGCGAACAAGACAGCGCGATATTGCCATTCAGGATGAAGATCATCTTTTGCATTTAGTCAGTTCAAAAGGACAGAAGATATGGACAAAGCAGTTGGATAGCAGAATAGTTGGTGAAATTCAGAACCTTGATATCTATAAAAATACACGTATTCAGATGGCTTTTGTCACGCAAAGTAAACTCTATGTGCTGGACAAGAATGGGAATGATGTGGGGCATTTTCCAATAGCCTTTAATAATCTGATCACGCAAGGTCTTCAGATTTTTGATTATTCCAATAATGGGAAATATCGATTTGTTGTGACGCAGTCAAATGACTTGTTTATGTATGATAAAGAGGCCAAAAAAGTTAAAGGATTTGATTTTAAAGCGAGTGAAAATGAGATTGTCAATGTGCCAAAACACATGCGGGTGAGTGGAAAGGATTATATTCTTGTACACACTGAAAATGACTTGCATATTTTGAATCGTGTTGGTGCAAATCGGATAAAAAAGAAACAAAAAATTCAGCCCTCTAAAAATGAATTCTTTTTATACGATGATCAATTTACGGGCACAAGTACGGATGGAGAGCTCATGAAAATTTCTGAAAAGGGTGAAGTTACTTTGCTTGATGAAAACTGGTATGATGAACACCAGTTTGTTGCCAACAATAGAAATTACGTCGTGTTGTCAGAAAATACATTGTTTATCAATGCACAGAAAATAAAACTTGACTACGGCTTATATCTCAAGCCACAATTGCATCAATTTAACGATCAACTCTTCGTCTCAATTGTCGATGAGCAAAGTCAGAAGGTTTATTTGTTTAATGAAAATGGCAAGCTCGTTAATGCTTTTCCTGTTTTTGGAAGTTCAAAAATTGAAATGCTCGAAATAGAGCCAGGACGTTATGAATTAATCACCATCGGGGATGATAATTCAATTTTGGTTTATCAATTGTCTCTTTAAATACTTTACAAGGCTTTAGAATATTGACTAAACTCTGCTTCAAAAAGCTTTTCGAAGTTTGCTTTGATTTTAGTCTTGAGTTCACCGATAGCAACTTCCTTCTGGCCGAGTTCGACGTTTAGTGAAGTGACAGCTTTATCATTAATTCCACAGGGAACAATATTGTCAAAATACCCCAAATCTGTATTCACATTGAGGGCAAAGCCGTGCATTGTGACCCAGCGAGATGCTCTGACACCCATGGCGCAAATTTTTCTCGCAAAAGGTGTTCCGACATCGAGCCAAACGCCTGTTTCTCCTTCACTGCGTTCGGCAGCCAAACCGTAATCTTTGAGTGTCAGAATAATGACATCTTCCAGGGTTCTTAAATACCGATGGATATCATTAAAGAAATTTTCGAGGTCTATAATTGGATAGCCAACAATTTGGCCAGGACCGTGATATGTAATATCGCCTCCGCGATTGATGGGGTAAAAGGCGGCATTCTTTTCACGCAATTGGGCTTCAGAAAGCAGTAGATTTTTAAGGTCTCCGTTTTTGCCAAGCGTGTAAACATGTGGATGTTCGACAAACAAAAAGTGATTTTGCGTCTCAATAGTACTTTGTTCGCGCCTATTTTTAATTTTGGTGTTGAGAATTTCTTGGAATAACTCTTCTTGTAAATCCCAGGTTTCCTTGTAGTCTTTGACGCCTAAATCTTGAAATTGCAGTGTTTTGTTCATCGGCTTTATTGAAAGGACAAATTTAAAAAAAGAGAGGCAATAGAATCGAATTAATGCAGATTAAGCTGATAAAATAAATCAGATTTTAATCAAGCCTGAGTTTTGTTTTTTTTAAAATCCTAAAATCACTTTTGCAATGGAAAAATAGATAAGGATGCCACAAATATCATTACTCGTTGTGATAAACGGGCCAGTGGCTAATGCAGGATCAATCCCATATTTGTGTAAGGTGATAGGTACAAAAGTTCCGATAATGGACGCAATGATCATGACTGAAACCAAAGAAACAGCAACCGTGATGCCGATGCTATACGGATGTCCTAATAAGAAATGTGTTCCAATTAAAAGGATCAAAGCTAAGGCAAGTCCGTTGAGAATACTGAGTCCAATTTCTTTTAAAAGACGATGGAAAAGCGAGCCTTTTAAGGTGTCGTTAGCAATACCTTGTACCATAATGGCTGAAGACTGGACGCCGACATTTCCTGCCATTGCTGCGATCAACGGTGTGAAAAAAAATAAAACGCCAAATTTTGTCATGGCACTTTCAAAAGTACCGGCAACATGTACTGCGACAAACCCGCCTAAAAGTGCAAGAATGAGCCAGGGCAAACGCGCTTTAATCATATCGAAAATACTGGCATCGGCTTCAACATCTTCAGAAATACCAGCTGCCATTTGATAATCCCGATCAGCCTCATCACGGATAAAGTCAACAATATCATCAATGGTAATGCGGCCGACCAATCGCTTGAGTTCATCAACGACAGGAATGGCTTCTAAATCATATTTTTGCATGATTCGCGCCACTTCTTCTCCTTTTGTATGTACATTGACATAATCAACTTTGGTGATATAGATGTCGGCAATCTGTGCATCTTTAGACGCTGTGATCAAATCTTTGAGTGATAAACGACCTTTCAATCTTTCTTTATTGTCAATCACATAAATTGAATGCACGCGTGTTACATTTTCGCCTTGAGCTCGCATTTCTTCCATACAGCCAGTAACACTCCAGTTTTCATTCACACGGATTAATTCTTTTGCCATCAAACCACCCGCAGAGTCTTCAGGATAATTGAGGAGTTCTATAATGTCTTCCGCATGTTCGCGGTCAGACATTTTGCTGATGACCTCTTTTCTTAAATCAATGGTGAGTTCACCGATAATATCGGCGGCATCATCGGTATCCATTTCCTCAACTTCATCTGCGATTTCTTGGGCGTTGAGGTTTTGTAAAATTTTCTCTCGATCATCTTCATTTATCTCCATTAAAACTTCGGCAGTTTTATCACTGCCTAGAAGTTTGATGATATATGTGGCTTGATCGAGCTGGAGTTCGTCTAATATTTCTGCAATGTCAGCATGGTGAAGCTCTTCGAGATGTGTTAATAATTCTCGATCATTCTTTTCTTCAATTATGCGTTCAATCTTCTCAATGAAATTTCTACTGATTTTAAACTGCATCCGCGTCAATTTTTTGAGTTAGCGTAATGAATTCTGCAACGCTAAGTTGTTCTGGTCTTTGTGAGAAGAGCTCATTCGTGGTGAGTTCTTTAGGAAGGTTCAAGCTTTTTAGGCTGTTTCGGATTGTCTTTCGGCGTTGTCCAAAAGCTGTTTTGACAACTTTAAAAAAGAGTTTTTCATCACAATCTAAAGTAAATTTTTCACGTCTGACTAATCTTAACACACCGCTTTCAACTTTTGGCGGTGGATTGAAAACTTCAGGTTTGACGGTAAATAAATAGTCTGCTTTGTAAAAAGCTTGACTCAAAACAGAGGTGATGCCATAAACTTTGCTGCCAGGATCAGCGCAAATGCGCTTGGCAACTTCTTTCTGAAACATGCCAGCAAATTCAGGAATAAAAGCTCTGTTCTCTATTGTTTTAAACACAATTTGTGTCGAGATGTTGTAGGGATAATTCCCGATGACACCAAACTGTTTTTGTTCCACGATTTTGAGGACATCTTCTTTTAAAAAATCGGCTGTCATGACTTGAAAGTCATTTAGGATTTCTTTCTTGTTGAACTGCGCACGGAATGTTGTGTTTAAGTAATCCACAGATTCTGTATCGATATCCATGGCAATCAACTTCACGGGTTTTTCGAGCAAGTATTTTGTGAGCACTCCCATCCCTGGCCCAATTTCAATTAGGGTGTCATAAGTGGAATAACTTAAGGTGTCAGCGATTTTTTGGGCGATATTTTCATCTTTTAAGAAATGCTGTCCGAGGTGTTTTTTTGCTTTTACTTGCATAGATTTAATGTTCTGATACAACTTTTAGGACAGAGCTGAAGAAGACAACTTCGCCTTTAAATTGTTGAAATTTGGATTCAACTTTTGCTTGATGTGCCTCTTTAAAAGCTTCTAAATGGCTTTCAGTTGGTGCTGTAAACTGAATAGAATAGGTGAGGCCAACTATTTCTTCATTCCCCAAGACTTGTGTCACAAGGACTTTTGAAAACTTATTTGTGTTGAGCATACTTGGGATATAGTGCTCAGAAACCCAGTTTTTCCATTTTAGGTGAATGCTCTCATCTACATTCATGGTCATATTATATATCAGCATCGTCTTTTATTTTATCGCCTCTTAATTCTCTAAAATAGCGTCTTGCGTCTACAAAGAAAATACTATCTGGATAATTAAAGATGATAGATTCAAAATAAGTTTGTGCTTTCTTGGGTTGTTCAAGTTGCTCTTTGTAAATCAAGCCGAGGTCGTAATTGGCATTGTCGGCTAAAATACTTTTTTCATATCCATCTACCAATAGTTGGTAGTAGTGAGTCGCTTGTTTGTAATCTTTATTTTTTTGATGTAATTGCGCTAGGCGATAAAGCGTTTTATCAATGATTTCTTCGGTTTTATAATCGGTCAGCACATCTTCTAAAATCTTGATGGCTTCGGTATCTTTATCTTGAAATTTCAAAAAATCAGCACGTGCCACTTTTTTTAAATCCGTTTGTGTACTGTCTTGATATGCATTGTCTTTGATGTGTAAAGCCAATTCCATGGCGTCATTGGCGATGAGTTCAGAGACAGATGTTTTCAGGATGTCAAGCTGAGTTAGGGCCCATTTGAAATCTCCCTTAAAATAACTGGCTTGTGCCGTTTTAAACTTGGCATCGCGTGCTAAATCTGAGTTTGGCACTAGGCGTTCAGCTTGGGCGTAAAGCAATAAGGCTTGGCTAAAATGCTCTTCTCTAAGGAAAATGTCTGCTTTTAAAATTTTGAGTTCAGCTTGTTGTGATTTTCTGATTTTGGCTGTTTTAGATTTGTCTAAAAGTGAAAGTGCAGCTTTATCATCATTGTTTTGAAAAGCTTTAAAGCGCGCCCAATCTAATAAAATAGGGAGTGTGTATTCATCTGTGTTTTCTTTTTCAAAAAAGCTGCGATAGGCTTCTTCAACTTCTTTAGAGGAAAGGTTATCTCGTTTTTGTAATATCAAAAATAAATGTTGTGCTGAGTCGTAAAACAGATTTTGGTATTGCGTTTTCTCTTGTACTTCGATAAATATTTTTTCAGCCAATAAAAAATTCTCTTCATCAAAAACAATTTTTGCTAATTCATAAAGGCGATGACTGTTTTTATCTTCACTTCTGGCATAAATGGCTTTCTCCTGAATAAAAGCCATTTGATAATCATTTTGTTGTGTAAACAACCAGCTGAGGATTTCATTATAAATCAGGAGTGGTTCTTTTTGATTGCGTTTTAAAAGAATTTTTTTGAGTGCTAGATTGGCCTCGTTTTGTGGGTCGGCAGTGATAAACTCATTAAAGATTTGATTGAGCATTTTGAAATAGCGCTTGTTTTTTTCAATCAAGTCGATGTACATTTCAAACATTTGATCAAACTTCGATTGCTCGCCATAGATTTGGGCGAGTTGGATTAAGAAGTTTGTACTGGGGCGAATCTCTTGTGCTTTTTCATAAGTTTGCTGCGCATAATCTAGCAAGCCATACTTCTGAAAAGCTTTGCCAATAGCATAGGCATAAACCGGACGAATTTCGATTTTGCTCATGGCAGAATTATAAAGGGTTTTCGCCTTTTTGTTTTGCGCTTCTTGTTGATATAAATAACCCAATTCCACTTCAATGTTGGGATAATCTCCTGGGGATTTTAAAAAGTCCACTAAAACATCTTCAGCCTTTCCGATACTATCAAGATTTTTATAAGTCTCAACAAGGTCAATTAAAAGGGTTTGTGATTTTTTATTTTGCTGGTAGAGATCTTTATAAATGATTAAAGCTTTTGCATACTCACCTTGATCAGCGTAATTTTCTGCTAAACTTTTATTTTGCGCTTGTGATAAATTCACCGCTAAAAAACAGATAAAGATCAGGATTTTTTGCATCTCGCTAAGGTAGTGATTTTAAAGAAAAACCATGACAGATTTAATACGCCTCTCCACATAAAAAAATCGGTTGTCTTTCAATAAAAACAACCGATTTAATAAATATAGACTGTATTTGTCTTTTGTCAATTTTTAATCTCTTCCTAAATAAATACTAAGGAAATAGAGGAGTGTTGCTAATGAGCCTATCGCAGCGACAACATAAGTTCTTGCGGCCCATTTGAGTGCATCTTCAGAGCCTTTATATTCTTCGCTGGTGACGATATTTCTATCTTTCAGCCAAGCCAGGGCTCTATTGCTCGCATCGTATTCTACGGGTAAAGTAATAAAGCTAAATAGCGTTCCCATACCAAACATGATGATACCAGCCAATAGTACAGCTTGACCGACGCCAGCTGAAACCATTCCCATCAAAATCAGACCGCCAAAAATAACCCATTGTGAAAATTGAGAAGCCACACTGACAATTGGGACGAGCTGACTGCGCATCTCCAACCATTTATAGGCTTTTGCATGCTGGACGGCATGGCCAACTTCGTGTGCAGCGACGGCAGCTGCAGCTGCATTGCGCTGATTGTAAACGCTTTCACTGAGGTTGACAGTTTTCTTTGTCGGGTGATAGTGATCAGTCAAACGGCCTGGCGTTGAAATCACTTCCACATCGGTGATGTGATGATCTGCAAGCATCTGACGGGCAATCTCAGCGCCGCTCATTCCGTTTTGCAAATGCACTTTAGAATATTTCTTAAACTTGGATTTCAGCTTATTGCTGACATACCAACTCACTAAGAGAATCGCGCCGATTAAAATATAATAACTCATTTTTTATAATCTTTTTGAAATCTGTATGAAGTCTGTCAAAACTAACGCCAAACTTGATTAAAATGACAAGATTTAGGTTTATTTATGAATTTATTCTTTTTAACCGACAATGTTGACAATTTTGCCAGGAACGACAATCACTTTCTTTGGCGTTCTGCCATCGAGTTGTTTTTGTGTTCTTTCATCTGCCATGACTGTTTTTTCAATTTCTTCTTTGCTTAAGTCTAAAGATAAATCAAGCTTGAAACGCATTTTCCCATTGAAGGATATTGGGTAAGTCTTGGTGTCTTCAATAAGGTATTTCTCGTCAAAAACTGGAAATTCAGCTTGAGCAATACTTTCATCATGTCCGAGTTTCTCCCACAATTCTTCTGCGATATGTGGCGCATAAGGTGCTATCAAAATGGCTAAAGGTTCGAGGATTTCACGTGAATTACATTTCTCAGCTAAAAGTGTGTTGACACAGATCATAAAGCTAGAAACCGATGTATTAAAGCTAAAGTCTTCAATATCTTCAGTGACCTTTTTGATGCTTTGGTGTAGCGCTTTTAAGGCTTTTTTGGAAGCTGGCTTGTCACTGACATTAAAATCGCCGTCAGAGTGGTAGAGCTTCCACAGCTTTTTCATAAAACCAAAGACACCAGAAAGACCAGCTGTATTCCAGGGTTTTGCTTGATCGATTGGCCCTAAGAACATTTCGAATAAACGCAAACTGTCAGCGCCGTATTCATCACAAATATCATCAGGATTGACCACATTGAATTTTGATTTTGACATTTTTTCAATCTCGTGAGAAACAATCACTTTTCCTTCAGCATTGGTGATCAACTCAGCCTTCTCAAATTCAGGTCTCCATTTCTTAAAGGCTTCAATATCTAATTCATGAGATGTGTTAACTAAGGAAACATCAACGTGAATTTTCTGAATTTCTTTCTGATTTTCAATATCAGCAGAGCAATAAGTGTTGCCATCTAGACGATGTAAAAATGCACTTTCACCTAAAATCATACCTTGGTTGATGAGCTTTTTAAATGGTTCATCAACTTTTAAAAAGCCTCTGTCTTTGAGGAATTTTGTCCAGAATCTGGAATAGAGTAAATGGCCGGTGGCGTGTTCGCTTCCTCCGATGTAGAGGTCGACATTTCCCCAATAGTCTAAGGCTTCTGGTGAAGCGAAACATGTGTCACGTTTGTCAGTTTCCATATAGCGGAATAAATACCACGAGCTACCAGCCCAGCCTGGCATGGTGTTCAATTCGAGTGGAAAAATTATCTTTTGATCAATCTCTGAATTGCAGACAACTTGATTGGTCACCGTATTCCAAGCCCATTTATCCGCACGACCTAAAGGAGGTGCACCATCTTCAGTGGGGAGATATTTCTCAACTTCGGGAAGTTCTAAGGGTAAGTGTTTGGTTGCTATAAGTTGTGGCAGGCCATTGACATAATAGATCGGGAAAGGTTCTCCCCAATAGCGCTGTCTTGAGAAAACAGCATCGCGCAAACGGTAATTGATTTTGGCGTAACCTGCTTTGTCGTTTTCTAAAGCTTCAATCGCTTTTCTGATTGCTTTTTGAGGCTCTAAATTATTGAGGAAATCAGAGTATGAGATTTGTGTATGGTCTTGATCCGTATGTGCTTTTTCTGAAATATCAATGTCTTTGAAAACATTGGGAATTGGCAAATCAAAATGTCTTGCAAAATCATGATCACGTTGATCGCCACAAGGGACGGCCATCACAGCGCCAGTACCGTAACTCGCCAAAACATAGTCGCCAATCCATATTGGAATAGGTTCTTTTGTAAAAGGGTGTTCGGCATAAGATCCAGTGAAAACGCCGGTAATGGTTTTGACATCAGCCATCCGATCGCGTTCACTGCGTTTTGCAGTTTGAGCGATGTAGGTTTCCACGGCTTCTTTCTGTTCGGCAGTTGTGATGTCTTGCACCAAATCATGTTCTGGTGCCAATGTCAGAAATGAAACCCCAAAAGTTGTATCAGGGCGCGTTGTAAAAACTTCAATTTTTTGGTTGTGATCTTTTAAATCAAAAAAGACTTGTGCTCCGATTGATTTTCCAATCCAGTTGCGCTGTGCTTCTTTGAGGCTATCTGTCCAGTTGAGTTGTTCTGAATCTTGGAGTAAGCGTTCGGCATATGCTGAAATACGCATACTCCATTGTTTCATTTTTTTGCGAATAACAGGGTGAGAACCCCGCTCAGAAACACCATTGACAATTTCGTCATTAGCCAAGACAGTTCCAAGAGCTGGACACCAATTCACTTCAGTTTCTGCGAGATATGTCAGGCGGTAATCTAGTAAAATTTCTTCTTTTTTTTCCGCTGAAAAAGAGTTCCAATCCTGTGCTGAAAACTCTTCAACAGCAGCATTGCAAGCAACAGAAATATTGGTGTTGCCTTCATCTGAAAAAATAGCTTTGAGGTCGTCAATGGGTTTGGCTTGTTCTGTATCACGGCAATAATACGAATTGAATAATTCTCCAAAAATCCATTGCGTCCATTTGTAATATTCGGGAGAGCTCGTGCGCACTTCGCGATCCCAATCAAAAGAAAAACCAATCCGGTCTAGCTGTTCGCGGTAGCGCTTGATATTGACTTCAGTTGTTGTGGCAGGATGTTGACCCGTTTGGATGGCGTATTGTTCGGCTGGTAAACCAAAAGAATCATAGCCTTGCGGATGCAACACATTAAAACCTTTGTGGCGTTTGTATCGCGCGTAAATATCGCTGGCAATATAGCCTAAAGGATGCCCAACGTGTAAGCCGGCGCCTGAAGGATAAGGAAACATATCGAGGACGTAGTAAGGCGGTTTCGCTTCGTCTTTAAAATCTTGTGGTTGTTGCGCTGCGAAAGTTTTATTTTCCGCCCATTTTTTCTGCCATTTGGCTTCGATTTCTCTAAAATTATATGCCATGATTTTTTGCTAAAATTCAATTTTGGCAAAAATACTATT
>JAKDUG010000201.1 GCA_030457805.1 Psychroflexus sp. | reverse complement strand
TCCCTCTACTACTTATTTTAGTATTGCTTGTCTTTAGATTGTATCTCCCTACTTTAATTAAGAATTACGTCAATGAAACATTAGCCGAAATCCCTGGTTACCATGGACATGTAGAAAACATTGATTTATCATTGTGGCGCGGTGCTTATCAAATCGATGCGCTTTATCTCAATAAAGTGACAGCAGAAAGTGAAGTTCCTTTTTTAAATTTCCCGCAGACAGATATTTCAGTTCAGTGGGGGGCTTTGTTTAAAGGGAAAATTGTGAGTGAAATAGAAATGTATCAGCCTCAGGTGACTTACGTTATGGAAGATCAAGAAGAAGAACCTGATGGAGGCGAACCTGAAACTGATGACTGGACGAAAGCTTTAAAAGAGATCGTCCCATTAGAAGTCAACAGTTTAGAAATAATTCAAGGAAAACTAGCATTTCTTCAATTACAGGCTGATCCTAGTATTGATTTATATATCGATCAATTAAATCTTTCAGCAAAAAACCTACGTAATGTGCAGCGAGTTGGAGACAAGTTGCCCTCTCCAATAAAGGCGACAGGCGTTTCAATTGGAAGAGGTGATTTGGTCATTGATGGCGATATTGATCTGATGATGGAAATTCCTGATATGGATATTTCTGTTGCCCTAGAAAATGCAGATGTCACAGTCTTGAATGATTTCACCAATTATTATGCAGGGTTAGATTTTGAGAGTGGGAGTTTAGGTGTTTATAGTGAGGTAGCGATCGCGGATGGCTATATGAAAGGATATGTGAAACCATTGCTCACCAAAACAAAATTGATAGGAAATGATGATGGCTTTCTAAAAACACTTTGGGAAGGTTTTGTCGGAATTTTTAAATTTATTCTGAAAAACCAAGGCACAAATACCTTGGCCACAAAAGTTCCGATTGAAGGTGACCTTAACGAAGTCGATTCGAAAGTATGGCCAACGGTGGTTAATGTTTTTAAAAATGCTTGGATTCAAGCTTTTACTGGAGAAGTAGATGGTGAGATTGAATTCAAAGATGCGCTTAAAGAAAAGAAGGAAAGTCAGGATTAAAAGCTGATGCGCGATATAAATTTGATATAGCTCAAAATAAGATAATGATAGATAGAATCCAATGCCGCATCAAGTGATGCGGCATTGGATTTTTTGATTAATTATCCCAAGCAAATTTCTCTAAACTTTTATCTAAAGGTGTTTCAGCGATATGATTGGTGTAGTTGCTAATCACTTTTTGAGATAAACCAAGGATGATTTCTAGTAAATGTCTTTGATTATAGCCTGCTGCATAGAAAGTCTCAATTTCTTCTTGACTGATATTACCTCGACTTCGTGTCATAGCTAAAGTGGTTTCATGTAAGACTTGTAATTTTTCTGAAGGCATTTTTGTTTTGTTTCGCAAAGCTTCAGTGAGGGCGTCGTCGACTTGCATAGTTTTTGCTACTGCTGTGTGGCCTGGCACGCAATAACGACAGTCGTGTTCTATATTGATCGTCTGCCAAACAACAGTCAGCTCATCTTTATCAAATGAAGCACTAGAGAATAATTTATCTAAGGTTTGGTATGCTTCTAATAAACCTGGTGATCCAGCTAAAACGCCAAAGCTATTAGGAATTTGACCATAAGTTTTTTTGATTTTCTCTAGTTTTGCTTTGCTTCCTTCCGGCGCTGTTGCAATTGTGTGAATTTTCAATGTTTCCTTTTTTTGTGATGTTTCCATTTTTTTAATTTAAGTGTGTTTAGCATACCTAAACATTCGTTTAGATATAGTCTAAAAAAAATCTTATAAGTTTTTAAATAAGCCTTCTATATAGTGTTCGAGTTGTTTTTTGCTAAAGATTCTTGTTGCTGATGACAATCCAAACATGGCAATGATAAGATAGTCTGTTTGTGTTTCAATAATGTCTTTGGACATGTTTTGAGTCTGTTGTAAATGATGAATAAAAAAGGATCTGACATCAGTTGTGAAGCTAGTTAAAATGTGTTTGATTTTATCATCGGCATTGTCTCCTAGCTCACTGGCTGTGTTGCTTAATAGACAGCCTTTTCCAAACTCTGTTTCTTTTGAAAAGTCAACAAAATCATAGAAAAATTGTTTGATACTAGTGATCCCATTTACAGAATTATCCAATTGATCAAAAAGCTGATTAAGCTTTTGTTTGTAGCACTTTAGGCTTTCAAGAAATACGCCATTTTTATTTCCAAAACTCGCATATATGGAGAATTTATTGATGCCCATTTCTTTTTCGAGCATTTGCATAGAAGTCATTTCATAGCCATGAAGCCAAAACAAATTCATTGCTTTTTCGATGACTTCAGTTTCATTGTATTGCTTTGTTCTTGCCATAATCTTGTTTGCAGTTCAAAGCTAAACGATAGGTTAGAAATAAAGGAATACTTTAACCTTTTATTTTGATGATGAGTTGAGTAGGGGAGTTTTGAACCTCCCCATTCAATATTAAATATTAAAGATCAGTTGAAAAATAGCTTTTACTCATAAACGGCAAACGGAATAATCATTTCCTCTAAAGAAACGCCGCCGTGTTGATAACTGTTTTTGTAATAATTGACGTAGTAATTGTAATTATTAGGATAAGCCAAGAAGTAGTTACTTTTTGCAAAAATATAAGAACTCGACATATTGATTTTAGGCAATTTGAATTTTGAAGGATCTTTTGCAACAATCACATCCTTATCATTATAGGTTAAGCTTCGGCCGGTTTTATAGCGCAAGTTTAAACTCGTGTTTTTGTCACCGATCACTTTTGAAGGATTCCTGACATTGATCGTGCCGTGATCTGTAGTCAACACTATTTTAAAACCAAGCGTTTTGGCCTGTTGAATAATTTCTAAAAGTGGCGAGTTTTTAAACCAACTCTGTGTTAATGATCTGTATGATTTGTCAGTCGAGGCAAGCTCTTTGATAACTTCCAATTCAGTTTTAGAATGTGATAACATATCCACAAAGTTATAGACGACAACAGAAAGATCTTTGGATTTTTCTTGTTTAAAATTGTCTGCTAGCTTTTGACCTTGGGTGATATTTGTAATTTTGTGATAAGAGAAATCTAAAGGTTTCCCTAAGCGACTTAGCTGTGCTTCTAAAAATTCTTTTTCAAATAAATTCTTTCCCCCATCATCCGTGTCATTTTTCCAATACTCAGGATATATTTTTTCCATATCTTGAGGTGTTAATCCTGAGAAAATGGCATTTCTAGCATATTGTGTTGCCGTTGGTAAAATGCTAAAAAAAGCTTCTTCTTTTTGTTTTTTGAGGTGTCTATTCAGTGTGGGCTCGAAAGCTTTAAACTGATCATAACGCAAATTATCAATCACAACGAGCAAGGTCGGTTGGCCCTTGTTAATTTCAGGCAAAATTTTATTTCTGAAAAGCGTGTGAGATAATTCAGGGGAGTCACTGTCTTTTTCAAACCACGACGCATAATTTTTTTCAATAAACTTCCCGAATTCAATATTGGCTTCATTTTTTTGAGATTCTAAAATTTCAAACATGCCAC
>JAKDUG010000035.1 GCA_030457805.1 Psychroflexus sp. | reverse complement strand
GACAATTTATGTCAATGTCGTGAATGACGAGAATACAACTTGTCATGAAACATCTTCATTTCTTATAGAAGCTTTTGAAACCCCTTTTGTTGAAAATACCATAGATTTAGAAGAATGTGGTGATTTTACGATGACGCAAACTTTTGACTTAACGCAAAATGAACCTGAAGTGATTGGTTCACAAACAGGAAGTTATCAAGTTTCATATTATTTAACTGAAGCTGATGCAGAAGCTGGAGATAACAGTCTGACAGAGGAAGGAGAAGATGTGACAGCTTATTCACCTGATAATGCGACGCAAGATGTTTTTGTACGCCTTGAAAATGCTGACAGTGCAGCTTGTTATTCAGTAGCGAGCTTTCAATTGATTATTCACAATGTAGAAATCATAGCAGTACAAGATATTGAAGGCTGTATTGACCCGGTGACTGCTGAAGCAACTTATGATCTAACTGCTGTGCAGGATGAAGCTTTAGGAGATAATCAAGACCTAGACTCCCATGATATCGCGTTCTATAATGCCGCTGGCGATTTTATCGATACTCCAGGAAATTACAGTATCACAGTTGAAGAAACAATAAGCATTGAAATCAGTAATGCAGATCAAGCAACTTGTTTAGCAACAACTGAATTTGACTTATTAATTATACCACAACCCACAGTTTCCCCTGCAGATGATTTAGAAGTTTGTGTTGATTTTGAAGGCGGTGGTAATAATGAAGTTGACCTCACACAACAAGATGCATTTATTAATGCAGATGCTTTAGGAGATGCTGTCGCTTATTACGAATCTCAAAACGCTTTTGATAATGATGACCGTATTGTAAATCCGGAAGCCTATCCATTGGAGGAGACTCAGAATGAAATTTTTGCAGCTGTTATCAATACAGCCTCGAGTTGTCGATCAGATGTGACGAGCTTTATGATAGATAACGTCATCCCGATTGTTGATATTTCAAATTATGATGGAAGAACTGTTTGCTTAGATGATAATGGTGATTTGGTGATTACAGAAACATCGCCACCAACAATAGAAACAGGTTTATCCGCTGTTAATTTTGATTTTGAATGGGAATTAGATGGACAATTATTGCCTGGAGAAACTGCTTCTAGTATTCTTGCTGAAGTGCCAGGAGAATATACAGTGATTGTGACAAATGCAACGGCAGATATGACGTGTACCAATACATCTTCTGCTGCGATCATAGAAAGCGGACAAATTGATTTTGAATTAAACATTTTAACAGATGCCTTTCAGAATAATAAGCATTCTATTGGCCTTATTATAACAGAACTCGGTTTGGGTGATTATGAATTTAGATTAGACTACGGTGACTGGTTTGATCTGGATGACAACCAAATGGAGATTATTTTTAACAATGTCACTGGCGGTGAGCACACCATCACAGCACGCGATAAATTTGGTTGTGGACTCGAGCAAAAGACAATCACCTTGATTGATTTTCCAGAGTTCTTTACACCGAACGAAGATGGGTATAACGATACTTGGAATATTTCAAATTTCGATCAATCAGATGCTGAAATTAATATCTTCGATCGCTATGGTAAGCATATTTACTCAATGACGCCTGTTGATACTGGCTGGGATGGCCGTTATAAGGGAAAGCTTCTTCCTTCTGATGACTATTGGTTTACAATTGAGTATCTAGAGCCGCGCACAGAGCAAACTAAAACATTTAAATCACATTTCACATTAAAACGATAAGATGACAATACAGAAAACCCCGTTTGTATTAATAGCAATACTTTTTACGATGGTATTGGCAGCTCAAGAAAGAGGTTTGCCAGTATATAAGGACTACTTGACAGATAATTATTATTTGATTCACCCCTCAACAGCGGGGGCCTCTGTCCATAATAAAATTCGTTTGACAGGCCGACAACAATGGTTTGATGTTGACGATGCACCAAGTTTATATACGGCTAGTGTGAATGGCCGATTGAATGATAATGTTGGTGTTGGTGGTATCCTTTATAAAGATTCAAATGGTCGTTTTTCACAACAAGGGGCTTTGGCGACTTTTGCTTACCATATTCCATTTAGCAATGTCAATGAGGATACAAATATTTTGTCATTTGGGATGAATGTGGGGATATCACAAGAAAAATTAGATGAAACAGATTTAGATAATATTGATAATCCAGATCCAATTATTACGGGTGTGGAGCAAACAGATGCTTATTTTAATCTTGATTTTGGAATTTCATATTTCTATCGTGAATTCTTTTTACATGCGACTGTGAAGAATATCATGCCACAAGAGCGTAAAATCTTTACTGATGTTTTTGAAACAGACAATCAACGACAATATTTAGCTTCCTTTGGGTATGTCTTTAATAACGATCTTTCTAAATGGTCTTTTGAGCCATCATTGATGTATCAGCACAAAGATGAGTCTTCAGAATCCAATATCGATGTCAATTTTAAAGCTTATTATATGACGCCCTTTGGTAATTTCTGGGGAGGCCTTTCATATAGAAGAAGTATTGATGCTGCTGAGTTTAATAATGCTTCTGGCGATGTTGAAACAGCTGATAATTATCAAAACTTGTCTCCTTTTGTCGGCGTCAGTTACGACCGTTTTATGTTTGCATATATGTATACTTACCAGGCGAATTCTGTCGTGTTGACTAACTCTGGTTTTCATCAAATAACACTTGGCTTCAATTTTGGAGAAAATCTTAGACGTTACAAATGTAACTGTCCTTACTTGAAATAAGTCAAAAATCGAGGTATTGACAGCTCACGAATGGCTGTTCTTTAAATATAGAATTGAGTACATTTAAATTGTTGGCGTTTGTATAAACGTCAACAATTTGTTTTTTAGGCTTATCCTGGATGCGCTGAGAATCTTTCAAAATCTTTTTTGTTTGTTGTGCCACGGCATAGCCAGAATCAATTATTTTGACATCGGGTAGAAGCAGGCTTAAATGCTTTCTGATAAATGGATAATGTGTGCAGCCTAAAACCAAACAATCAATATCGGCTGCTTTAAAAATCTTAATTTGATCGGTCAGGCTTTCTATAAAACGTGGGGTTTCGGTTGTGCCATTCTCAACGGCTTCAACGATGCCTATGCCTTCTACTTCTGTCAGTGTCAGATGCTTTTTAAAGAGTTCTGATGTCTTTTCAAACAATGCGCTACTAAGCGTTCCTTTCGTAGCTAGAATACCAATCTTGTTGGTCAAGGTTTGAATTGCTGCAGGTTTGATGGCTGGTTCAATGCCAATAAAAGGAAGATCGTAATCTCGACGCAGCTCACGAATTGCATTTGTTGTGGCTGTATTGCAAGCAGCAACAATGAGCTTGACATCCTGAGCCATCAGATGTCTTGTGTTTTTATGGCTTAATTCAATAATCTGATCGACAGATTTAACCCCGTAAGGCGCATTTTTACTATCTGCTAAGTAGATGAAACGTTCATGCGGTAAAACTGCCATCAATTCTTTTAAGATGGAGGTTCCGCCTACGCCTGAATCAAATATACCAATGGGAGAGTCCTTTAATGACACAAGTTTGTAGATTTCTTATAAAAATAAAAAATGGTCACGATTAATGACCATTTTTTAAAGAAATATTATATGTATTTAATGCTTACTCGCCAATAGCAGCTTTAGCATCATCCATTAAGTTGTAGCCATCTGCCATCAAAACACCAGCACCTGTTGATGAATCGACCACATAGTCGTATCCTTTTTCACGTGCAACTTCTTGAATCACCTCTCTTGCTTTTTCAAGTACAGGTCTTAAAAGCTCCTCTCTTTTTTTCTGAATTTCTTGACTTGCAGTTTGCTGATAGTCACGAATAGATTGCTCCATTTCTTGAAGTTCCATCGCTCTTTTTTCATTCTCTTCACGTGTCACAGTTTCAGCTTCTGACTGGTACTGTTTATTTTTCTTTTGCGCTTCTTTAAGTGTCGCATAAATGTCGCTGCGGTAGCTTTGTTCAAGCTTTTCTAATTGAGACATTGCATTTTCGTAACTCGGTAAGTTTTCAATAAAATCTTGAGCATTAATATGCGCAATCTTGCTTTGAGCTTGAGTCGTCGCTGCAAATCCTAAACTTATTGTTAGGGTCAATGCAATCATTATTGATTTAATCTTGTTCATTTCTTTCTAGTTTTAAATTATTGGTTTATTGATTTTAATTGTTTTCTCTTGCTTCTCTAATCGAGTCTCTTTCGCGTTGTCTTTCTTCTCTTTGATCTAAAATTCTTTGTCTTCTCTCTTCAAATTTGCGTTGTCTATCTGCACGTAAAGAATCCATTTTTCTCTGGCGATCGCTAATGATTTCTTCGCGTTCTTTTTCTTTCTTGTCTTGTATTTCTTTTCTTTCTTTTTCTTCTTTTTCGTCAGTTTCAGCTTTTTCAACAGACTTGTATTGATCGATGTCATCTAAAACTTCTTCAGTATCTTGATTGCCTCTCGCTTTAATCTGAATCATTTTTAAAACGACTTCACTTAAGTCATGGCGCTTGGCAGAAAAAAGCATTAAGGCATCTGCCGAATTCTCAAAGATAAAATCATAATTCCTGCTTTCACCAATATCTTGTATTGCATTAAAAACTTGATCTTGGATTGGCTGAATTAATTGTCTTTTTTGAGTGATGAACTTTCCTTCAACGCCAAATTTATCATTTTTGTAGGTCAAAAGCTGTTCTTCCAAATAGTCAATTTCATCATCCATTTCCTCAATAAGTTGAGGAGTAAGTAAGGGTCTCTCTGAATCTAATTCTTCTTTGAGATCATTAATTTTTTGATTTCTTTTCTCAATTTCAGTCTTCCACTGCTGCACGCGCTGGTCGAGCTGATCTTGCGATTGTCTGTATTCAGGGACCTTATCTAAGATGTAATCCATATCAACGTAAGCTATTTTGTTGCCACGCTGTGCGAAAATTGTCATGCTCATCAAGCTGAAAAGCATTAAATATAAGAACTTATTATGTTTACTAGAAAAAACCATGCCAAATTAGAATTGTTGTCCGATAATAAAATGAGTTTCCCATCCATTTGCACCTGTTGTTCCTGGAATTGGGTCGAAGCCGTAGCCGAAGTCGATACCTAGCAAACCAAATGCTGGCATAAAGATCCTTAATCCTGCACCAGCTGAACGCGTTAGCTCAAAAGGTGAGAAGTTTTTGAAATTGTCATAAGTGGCACCACCCTCTAAGAATGTGAGTGCGTAAATTGATGCCGTTGGTTTGAGCGTGATTGGGTATCTCAACTCCATTGTGTATTTATTGTAAATTGTCGCCCCGTCATTAAATGTTTCTTCGCCGTTTATTTTTCTCGACTTAGGAACCACAGATTGATTAGGATAACCTCTTAGCGCGACGATTTCACGTCCATCTAATGCATAACCTGCCAAACCATCACCACCTAAGAAGAAACGTTCAAAAGGAGGGATACCTCTGTCATTGTTATACGATCCTAAGAAACCAAATTCAAATTTCGTTCTTAAAACTAAATCACCGACAATTTTGTTGTACCAATCTGCTGAGAATTTCACCTTGTAAAATTCTAGCCAGTTGAAACGTTCTTGATCAATCTGAGAAACTCTTTTCTCATTGTTATTCTCAATTGCCGTTTGTCTTTCTTCCTTAAGGGCTGCGTAATCTACATTGTTGAAAGCTGAATAAGGAGGTGTGAACTTTACTGTGAAATCAAATTTTGACCCACCTAATGGGAATATTGGGTTCTTAAATGTGTTGTCACGACTCACGCCCAAAGTGATTGTAAAGTTCTCTGCTGATCCGTCAGGGAACCTGAACAAACCAATATTATAGTTGTTCATGTCAAAGTGTTGGAATCCTAAAGCTGCTGAAAGCGTGAAATACTGATCCGGCTCTCTTAAACGTTTTGCAAATCCAACATTGATTCCTGTAATAGAGAAACTTCTATCACTATCTGCTTTCCTTGAAATCGGATTGTAGAGATATTGTATTGTGTGTGATAAAGATACTGATAATTGAACTGGTCGCTTTCCGCCAAGCCAAGGTTCTACAAATGATAAGCTGTAGTTTTGAAATGAAATACTGGCTTGCGCTCTCAGTGATAGTGATTGTCCATCACCCATCGGGATTGGCTTGTAGGCATCTTTATTAAATATATTTCTGATCGAGAAGTTGTTGAACTTAAGTCCTAAGGTTCCGATGAAACCACCGCCGCCATAACCTCCTTGGAGTTCAATTTGGCTACTTCCTTGCTCTTCTACCACATATTCTAAATCCAAAGTACCCGATTGTGGATCGACGTTTTGGAATTCTGGTTCTAGGTTTTCAGGGTCAAAAAAGCCTAACTGTCCGAGTTCACGTATTGTGTTAATGACATTTTGCTTGCTGTAGACATCTCCAGGTCTTGTTCGGAGGTTTCTATAGACAACATTGTCATTGGTTTTGTTGTTTCCTTTGACCAAGACATTATTAAAATAAGCGAGTTTACCTTCATTAATTCTGATTTCAAAATCAATGGTATCATTATAAATACGTGTTTCTACAGGTGTAATATCTGAAAACAGGTATCCGTTATTTTGGTAGAGGTTTGTGATGTCTTCAGCATCTGGTTTTTCTCTGTTAGCAATTTTATTTTGCAGGATAGTTCCGTTGTATGGATCTCCTTTACGAATTCCCAGGATTTGTTTGAGCTCTTGTGTAGAATAAACACTGTTTCCTAAAAATTTGATATCACCAAAGTAGTAGCGATCTCCTTCTTTCATCTCAATATCTACAATGATATCATCTTTGTCGCCATCTTTGTAAATCGTGTCTGAGACGATTCGTGCATCGCGATAGCCTTTTTCTTTGTAGAATTTGATGATATCTTCTTTACTTTCTTTATACTCTTCATCCAAAAATTTAGAGCGTTTCCAGAAACGGAAAAAATTCTTCTTCTTTGTTGTTGCAATGCCGCGCAGCTTCCGCCCACTAAATCTTTCATTGCCTTCAAAATTGATTTCAGCAACTTTTACTTTTTCACCTTTGTCAATATTGATCAGCATATTGACTTTGTTTTCTTGACTTAAGCTGTCATTAATTTCAGAGGTTGTGATTTCCGCATTGGCATCAAGGAAACCTTTTTTACGGTATTTTTTTTCAATCCCATTTTTGAGTTTGATACGAAAGTTGTCTGTGAGTTTTGTTCCTTTTTCAACATCAAATTCTTTGATAAGGTCTTTGCGTTTACGCTCTTTAATACCTCTGACTTTAGAAGTTTCAAGTTTTGGAACCTCAACAATTTCAAGTTCGAGATAGGCTTTGCCATCTTCTACCTTTGTCAAGTAGAAATTAATATCACTAAAGAGACCTAGATCCCATAATTTTTTAAGGACCTTGCTGAGTTTGTCACCAGGAACGTAAAGTTCATCACCAACTTTCAGACCTGTAAAAGCAATAACAGTGCTCTCATTATAACTCGTTGACCCTGTTACATTGATCTCGGCAATCTCATATTTTTTCGCATTTGAAATGGGTAAATCCTGAGCTTTGCTAAGTTGTGGCATGATGCCAAAAATAACAAGAAGTAAGCCGAGGACTAGGGTACTTAGACTCTTGGCCTTATAATTGTTCACTTGTTTTTCCAAATCTTCTTTCTCTTTTTTGATATTTAAATATAGCTTCATATAGATCTTCCCTTCTGAAATCAGGCCATAGAACTGGTGTGAAATATAGTTCTGCGTAGGCCATTTGCCAAAGTAAGAAATTACTGATTCGCTGCTCTCCACTGGTTCTAATCATTAAATCTACATCTGGTAAATCGCTGGTATAAAGATGCGAATCAACAGTTTTTTCTGTAATTTCTTCTATATCTAAATGATTATTTTTTGTTTTTTCTGCAATTTCTTTGATCACATGGACTAACTCTTCGCGTGAACCATAGCTCAATGCTAATGTCAGTGTCATATGCTTGTTATGCGCTGTTTTATCGATAACTTCTTGTAATTCTTTGCGTGCTTTTGTCGGTAGGTTGTCAAGACATCCGATCGCATTTAGCTTGATGTTGTTATCTAAAAGTGTTTTGATTTCTTTCTTTAAAGAAGAGACCAGCAGTCGCATTAAGGTTTTGACTTCAAGCTTAGGTCTGTTCCAATTTTCTGTCGAAAAAGCGTAAAGTGTTAAGTTTTTGACGTCTATTTCTGCACAGCCCTCGACGACCTCACGAACGGCTTTGGTTCCTTTTTCATGGCCGACAGATCTCAATAAACCTTGCTTTTTAGCCCAACGACCATTGCCATCCATAATGATAGCAATATGTTGCGGTAAATTTTCCTTATTTATATGAGATTTATATTCCATTAAAATTTACAATAACAAGGCTTTCGGCCAAAGGTATAAGTTAGTGTTAAGCCGCCAAAGATATACCAATCATTCATGTTCTGATTTCCAAATTTAATAGAATCTTCAATATCCATGGCTTCTTGTGGGTTACTGCCGTCTAAATTGTCAGTAAATGTGTAACGTGCACCAAATTCGACTGCCAAGACAAAACGTTCTGATATGGCTCCTTTAACTCCAAAAATTAAAGGAATGGCGAAATTATAGTTTTTACCGTCTTTGATAAACTCTTTTTCAGGTTGATTTGGAACCATATGGTCTGCTATGAAAAAATTTAAGCCTGTTGAAATATATGGGACAACTTGTGGTCGCTTAAAGTCATGTAAATTCCATTCCCAAAAGTTGAATTCTAAGCCAGCAGAAAATTCTGTGATACTGTTTTTGAAACGATAGCCACGTTCTTTTCTGCCAATTGACTCTGAGAGCTTGTCATTTCCAAATGTGCGGTGTTGGATGATACTAAAACGAAAGGCGTGTCTCGGACTGCGATTCCATTTAAAAATGGCGCCGAAACTGACTTTGTCTTTATTGGCGTAATCACCAGGTTTGACAAATGAGGATGAACCGACATCACCAACAAAGTTAGTGCCTCCAAGAACTAAACCGGCTTCATATGTCTGTGCACTGACAAAGGTAGAAGCGAGTATGAATAAGGTTAGGATGGATAATCTCAAAAGCATTTGATTTTAAAAGTTTGCAAATATAAAAATAATGTACTGCCTTTCAGTGAATTTCTAAAATTTGTAATTAAAACAGAATTTATAAAACTTTATTGCTTCCTAGTTGCGTTTATCTTCTCCCCAGAGTAATTTTTTTCGCAATGTTGTCAGAAAACTATCTTCTTTTTGAGTTGCTAATCCTATTTCAAAATCAGCCTTGTTGATATACATCTCAATGTTGTTAGGCATTGTCATTGTCCGGCCATCTAATGAAACTAAGAAACTATCTTCTCGACTTGAGATTTTTAGTTTGATCTCTGTCTCGTCAGGAATAACGAGCGGACGTGCATTTAAATTGTGTGGCGCTATGGGGGAAATGACAAAACTATTTGTTTGAGGTGTGATAATTGGTCCACCACAACTCAGTGAATAACCTGTTGAGCCTGTTGGTGTTGAGATCACAATTCCGTCAGCCCAATACGCATTGAGGTATTCGTCATTCAGCCATACTTCAATCGTGATCATTGATGTGGTATCTCTCCTGTTGATGGCGAGCTCGTTTAGTGCATAATTAAAAGGCGCTAACTTTTCATTATCCTTTGAGGCTTCGATTTGCATCAAGCTCCTTTTAGAAATGGTATAATTCCCTTTTAAAATCTCTTCAATCCTATGCTCAATCTCATCATCGTGTATGGTTGCTAAAAAGCCTAATCGACCGGTGTTGATGCCAATAATTGGAATTTCTAAATCCTTTACCATACTCGCAGATGTCAAGATGGTGCCGTCTCCACCAATGCTGAAAAACAAGTCATAAGTTTTGTCCAATGTCTCAAAGTCATCGTATGCTGAATTTGGATCGATAAATTTATTCTCTTTAATCAACGCGAGATATTTCTTCTCAAAACTAATGTGAATTTCTTTTTTCTCGAGAACACCTAAAAGTTGTTGAAGGTACTTTTGTGTTTGTGGATAATACGATTGTCCGAAAATCCCAACTTTCATATGCTTTATTATTTTATATGTTTAAATATTTATTCAAATAGGCCGAGCGTTCTTTCAGTTTGTTTTTGTATTGATCTTCCTTGTGTTTGCTAATGATGTGGTAATCAAAACGTCTTAAACTTTGCAGAATCTCATTGAGTCCTCGATGCTTTATTTTGACATAAACCTCGACATATTCTGTATTGTTATCGCTGATAAAACTTCCTAAAAGTTTTGCGTTCATGCTTTCCAATAAATGAATTAATTCTGAATATGCAAAATCTTGTGAAGCTTTACGAACAATGACTGTATCTGCTGCATCTGATATAAAATTCGCTTCACCAATTAAATCCAGCAGATCTTTAAGAGGCAAAACACCAAGTAGATTTTGATCTACATCTATGATGGGGAGCCTGTTTGCTTGATGATTGACAAAAAGAGAAAAAATATCTAAAATGGTTTGTGTACTTTGTCCGTAAAAGAAATCGAGTTCATTCTGAATTTCTTCTGGAGACCAATCTTTAGAGTGCTCTTTAAGCTGCTCGCTATCAAGGCAACCTTTAAATTGGTTTTTGTCAACAAAAATCAAATGTGAAGCATCCGTCGCTATGTTTTCTTTTCCAAAACCAGCGCTAATTTGAAATACTTCGGCATCTGTTTCCACATGAGTTAACCAATTCATAGCCTTTTTTAGTGCAAAATACATAAATTCTAGTCTTCGATATCCTAAATTAGATTGTATTTTTGTTTGGAACCTAAATTTTAATAGAATGACAAGACTTAGTGTTAACATAAACAAAATAGCCACCTTGCGAAATGCACGCGGCGGTGATTTGCCAAATGTTATTGAGGCAGCTCAGCACATTGAGGCTTTTGGTGCGCAGGGTATTACAGTGCATCCGCGACCTGATGAACGTCATATTACTTATCAAGATGTGGCTGACTTAAAAAAAGTAGTGACAACAGAGTTTAATATTGAAGGCAACCCAAATGATAAGTTTATAGATCTCGTTTTGAACAATAAGCCAACGCAAGTGACGCTTGTGCCTGACGCTGTGGATGCTATTACTTCAAATGCTGGCTGGGATACGGTCAAAAACGAAGCCTACTTAAAAGAAATTGTAGCTCTTTTTCAGAAGGAAGGCATTCGGACTTCGATATTTGTCGATCCCAACCAAGATATGATTACAGGGGCGAAGAAGATAGGTGTTGACAGAATTGAGTTGTACACAGAAGCTTATGCAGATAATTATAAAAATGATAAAGCCAGCGCCATTAGCGTGTATAAAGAATGTGCTGTTTTAGCAGATAGCCTCGGGATTGGTGTGAATGCTGGCCATGATTTATCTTTAGAGAATATCGCTTATTTTAGTGAGCATATTCCTGTGTTAAAAGAAGTTTCTATTGGGCATGCACTTATTTCTGAGGCCTTATACTTGGGACTTGAGACTGTTGTGAAAGAATATTTAAAGAAATTGAGCTAATGGATTTATATGCAAATGTGATAGGTCAAGGAAAACCGCTTTTAATTTTACACGGTTTTTTAGGTATGGGTGATAATTGGAAAACGCTAGCAAAACGCTATGCAGAGGAACAAGATTACGAAGTGCATTTAATCGATCAGCGCAACCATGGCAGGAGTCCACATTCGGATGATTTTAATTACAATTTGTTGGCCGATGATTTAAAAAATTACATGGACAAGCATCAGCTCAACACAGCTGATATTATTGGTCATTCGATGGGAGGGAAAACCGTGATGACCTTCGCGGCACATTATCCTGAGTATGTTAATAAACTTATTGTTGTTGATATTGCACCCAAATATTATGCGCCACATCACCAAAAGATTTTAGACGGTTTAACAGCTGTTGATGAAGCTTGTTTTGAATCGAGAAAAGATGCCGATGACTTGTTGTCTGACTATATTAAGATCAAGTCTATTCGTCAGTTTTTATTAAAAAACCTCTACCGGAAGAATAAAAAGGAATACGGATTGCGCGTTAATTTAGAAAGTTTAAAAGCGCATGTGAATGAAATTGGAAAAGCGCTTGATGCTGAAGAGACTTTTGATGGTGAAACCTTATTTATCAATGGTGAGAAATCAGATTATATCACAGCGAATGAGACCAACTTGATTAAAAATCACTTCCCAAACTCAAAAATTCAACCAATTAAAGATGCGGGTCATTGGGTGCATGCAGAGCAATCTGATGAATTTTTTAATGTGACATCGGCATTCTTAAGCTAAATTATACTATGCAAGCATAATAAAATTAAGTTTTTGTTGTGAAATTGTGAATTAATGTTAAATTTGAACTGGACTTAATGGTGTATTTATTTTTAAACCCAAATAGAAAAATATGAAAAAAATCTTATTATTAGCAGCCTTATTGCTGTCGACTTCAGCAATTTATGCAGGCGGTTACCGCGTTGCTGCTCAGGGTCAGCGCGCTTTAGCAATGGGACATGCCGGTGTTGCAGTCGTCAACAGTGCAGAAACTGCATTTTTTAATCCTTCAGGTATCGTTATGCTTGAAGATCGTTTAAATGTGTCAGTTGGTGCAACAGCTGTCATCTCAAATGTGAAATGGCAAAATACAGCAACGGGTGAGTATAGTGAAACGGACAGCCCTGTAGGGACACCTTTTTACGCTTATGTCACCTACAAAATAAACGAATGGATGTCAGCAGGACTGAGTGTTTACACACCTTATGGTAGCGAAGTTGAATGGGAGAAAGACTGGTCTGGTTCCCACTTAGTGAACAATATTGACTTGGCTGCAATTTATATTCAGCCTATGATTTCAATTAAACTGTCTGATCATGTCAGTATTGGCGGTGGTCCTATCTTTGTTACAGGGCATGTCAAGTTTAATAGAAATATAGACCAAACGCTCACCGATGAGGAAGGTAATCGCTCAAATGTGACAATTGAAGATTCCGGTGTGACCAGTTGGGGTTGGAGTGCTAGTTTTACTGTCGCACCCACAGATGATTTTAGAGTCGCCTTCAACTACCGCTCTAAAATTATTGTAGATGCCGAAAATGGGGATGCGACTTTCTCGAATATTCCTGATTCAGGTTTAGTGCCAGCAGAAAATGGCGTCAAGCAATTTAATGCTTCTTTACCTATGCCGGCAGAAATGACAATTGGTGCAGCATGGCAAATGGATGAGAAATGGCTTTTTGCTTTTGATTACAACCGCACCTATTGGGAGTCTTATGAGAATTTAGATATCGACTTTGTTGATCCTGATGTGGCAGACTCTAAAAACCCAAGAAATTATAAGAATTCTTCTGTTTACAGATTTGGAGCTGAATATTTAGCAAGTGATAATATCGCATTAAGAGCTGGTTATTATTATGACCAAACACCTGTGCGTGAAGGTTATTTTGCACCAGAAACACCACGGAATGATTCGCAAGGATTTACAGCTGGTCTTTCTTATCAAGTGACTGATAATATCGCTATTGATGCTTCGTTTTTGTATGTTCGATTTAAGGAAACTGAAGCCTCGTATGATCATTATATTGTCGATGGGGAACAAGTCCCTTTTAAAGGAACTTATAAATCAAATGCTTTCTTACCAGGAATTGGCGTAACCTATAAATTATAAAAAAAATCTCTATGAAAAATTATCTCAAATATATAGGAATCTCAGCCTGCGTTATGTTTTTGTCATGCGAACCTGAGTTCGATGATCAAGTGCAAGAAAATGATATTTACGTGAGTGGAGATGCTGACTTTAGCAATTTTGTTTCAGTTGGGAACTCTCTGACATCAGGTTATGCAGATAATGCACTTTATGTACAAGGACAGAAAAATTCTTTTCCAAATACCATGGCTTCAAAGTTTGCTTTAGTTGGTGGTGGAGAATTCAAACAACCTTTGATGGCCGACAATTTAGGTGGACTGCTTTTAAGTGGACAGCAAATTGCCGATAACAGACTTGTTTTGAGTGTCGTATCTGGTGAACCCTCTCCTGAGATTTTAGCAGGAACGCCAGCAACAGAAATAACTGATAAGCTTTCGGATTCCTATAATAATATGGGTGTTCCAGGGGCAAAGTCTTTTCACTTAGTTGCGCCAGGTTACGGAAATCCAGCAGGTATTGCAACGGGGCAAGCCAATCCTTATTTCTCACGATTTGCTTCTTCTGAATCAGCGAGTGTGATTGAAGACGCTGCTGCTCAAAATCCGAGTTTCTTTTCTTTATGGATTGGGAATAACGATATTTTGAGTTTTGCAACTTCAGGTGGTTTAGGCGTTGATCAAACAGGAAACTTAGATCCGACAACTTACGGCCCTGAGGATATTACTGATCCTAACGTTTTTGCTTCAGTTTACAATGACTTGCTTGATGCTTTGACGGCTAATGCTTCAGGGGGCGTTGTTTTTAATATTCCTGATGTCACAAACATTCCGTTTTTCACAACTGTTCCTAACAATGCATTGGCGCTTGATCAAGCACAAGCACAAGGCTTGACAGGTTTCTTTCAGGCTTTTACAGGAATTGCAACTCAAGCTTTAATTCAGCAAGGCGTGCCACCAGCACAGGCACAAGCATTGGCTTCACAATACGAAATCACATTTAATGAAGGGCCTAATAAATTTTTAATCGCTGTCGAGGAGTCGCAAGAAAATCCTTTTGGCTTCAGACAAATGACAGAAGAAGAGCTATTGCTTTTAACGATTGATCAAGGAGCGCTTCAAAATTCAGGTTATGGATCTGTTGCTTTATCTCCTGAAGTCATGCAGGTTTTGGGTCTCCTTCAGCAAGGCGGAACGCCAACACCTCAGGAAGCTGCTTTGGTTCTAGATGCTGTTAATCCAATTGCTGATAAGGATGCTTTGGATACAGACGAAATTCAGACGGTTCAGGCAGCTAAAGAATCTTATAATGCAACGATTGAAGGTTTAGCACAAGCAAATGGATTGGCTTTTGTCGATGTTGATGCCTTAATGGAAGAAGTTTCGACAACTGGTATTGTTTATGAAAGTGGTATCATGACATCTACTTTTGTGACTGGAGGTGCTTTCTCACTTGACGGTGTTCACTTAACGCCACGTGGTTATGCGTTTATTGCAAGTGAAGCGATTCGTTCGATTAACGCAACTTATAACTCGACTGTACCTACTGTTAATATTGGTAACTTCGGAACTGTCACTTATAGTGATAAAGTTCAGTAATAAAAAACAAGATATTTGATATCTTAGAAAGCTGCCTTAATTCTTAAGGCAGCTTTTTTGTTGCTTTATCAACTGCTCTTAAAGACACAAAAAAAGCTTGACCTCTATGAGAAGTCAAGCTTTTTAATTGAGAACTGAAGTGAGTGAAAAGGCTTAACTCTTCGTTTTCAATTCAGTGAAATGTTTATAGAAATAAGGAATGGTTTCAATTCCTTTTAGAAAATTCCAGACACCAAAGTGTTCGTTAGGCGAGTGGATTGCATCTGAATTTAAACCAAAGCCCATCAAGATTGTTTTGCTTTTTAGATAGCCTTCAAACAGTGATACTATCGGAATGCTTCCTCCACTTCGCATTGGAATAGCATCCTTCCCAAATGTGTCTTTAAAAGCCAAATCGGCTGCTTGGTATTCTATTCCATCAATAGGGGTGACGTAAGCTTGCCCTCCGTGATGTGGCTTCACTTCAACAGTAACGCCTGCTGGTGCAATGCTTTCAAAATGTTTTTTAAATAATTCAGTAATCTCTTCCCAATTTTGATGCGGCACTAATCGCATTGATATTTTAGCATATGCTTTGCTTGCGATGACTGTTTTGGCACCTTCGCCAATATAGCCACCCCAAATACCGTTGACATCCAAAGTTGGTCTGACTGAAGCACGCTCTAGAGTTGAGTAGCCCTTTTCACCTTGTACATCTGGAATGCCAATATGTTCTTTGTAGTCCTCTAAATCAAATGGTGCTTCAGACATTTTCTGACGTTCTTCTGCTGAAATTTCTTCAACTTTATCATAGAAACCAGCAACAGTAATGCGGTTATCTTCGTCTTGAAGTGAAGCGATCATCTTGTTTAGAACGTTGATTGGGTTGGCAACAGCCCCTCCGTACAAGCCAGAGTGTAAATCGCGATTTGGTCCTCTCACTTCAACTTCTACATAGCTCAAACCTCTTAAGCCTGTTGTAATTGAAGGCGTGTCTTTACTGATCATTCCTGTGTCAGAAATCAAGATCACATCATTTTTTAATTTATCTTGATTGCGTTCTAAAAACCATTCTAGACTCACACTTCCAACTTCCTCTTCGCCTTCAATCATAAGTTTGACGTTACAAGGAAGGTTGTCAGTTTCTGTCATATATTGCAATGCTTTCACATGCATAAACATTTGTCCTTTGTCATCACAAGCGCCACGTGCAAAAATCGCACCTTCAGGATGGATGTCTGTTTTCTTGATAATCGGATCAAAAGGAGGATTTGTCCACAAATCAATCGGATCAGGAGGCTGCACATCGTAATGCCCATAAACCAAAACGGTCGGAAGCTTTGGGTCAATAATTTTTTCGGCATAAACAATTGGCAAGCCTGGGGTTTCACAGACTTCAGCAGTATCACAGCCAGCGCCGAGTAAACTCTTTTTAACAGCTTTGGCGGCTGCGTTCACATCGTCTTTAAAAGCTGGGTCTGCGCTGACTGAAGGAATCTTTAGCAGATCAATTAATTCGTTTAAGAATGCATCTTTATTTTTTTCTATATACTCTTTTGGTGATTGCATAAAAATTATTTTATGACAATATATAAATTTTTCGGCAATCGATGTTTGTCAATTCTGATTATTGTTTATATTTGCACCCGTTTTGAGTTTGTCCTCAAATTTGTCGATTCCAAAGTGTCTAGAAATAGACTAACAAGACCGATGAATTAGACAAAATAAAAGTTCTTAAAAGACTGAAAAACCGGGCATGGTGGTCCCGAAGCCTTGATGAGTAGTCGCGCTTGAAAACAACCAAATATTGGGCGTGGTGGCCCCAAAGCGTCGAGAGGTAGACACGCTAAAAAATAACCAAATATAGCGGGCGTGGTGGAATTGGTAGACACGCTAGACTTAGGATCTAGTGCTTCACGGTGTGAGAGTTCGAGTCTCTCCGCCCGCAC
>JAKDUG010000200.1 GCA_030457805.1 Psychroflexus sp. | reverse complement strand
GTTATTCTTCCCATTTAAGCAAATTTTTTATCGATATCATCGACGGATAAATTAATGAAAATCTGTTTGTCATCAGGTGTTTGCAAAAAATCTTTACAAAAGAATAGAGAGTTGATCAACTGTTGTTGTTCGTCTTCTTTTAGCGAAACACCATTTTTTATTGCCATATTTTTAGCGAGAGATTTGGCGAGAATAGTATTGCTCTCAAAACCAGTTTCTGGTAATTCATTTTCAAATTCAGAAAACAATTCGTCGATGATTTGGTCTACTTGGCTTTCTTGAATCATATCAGGGATACCGTTTATAACGACACTTTGATTTGTCATTTTTGTAAAGGAAAAACCTGTGTTTTCCAATGCTTCTTTTAGCTCTTTAAAAATTTCAATCGAATGGACGTTGAGTTGCAATTCTAAAGGAAACAAGAGTTGCTGACTTGCAGCATGTTGTTCTGTGATGTTTTTGAGTAGCTCTTCATATAATATTCGAAAGTGCGCGCGGTGTTGATTCATCATCAAAATACCTGTTTTAAACGGCGCAACAATATATTTCTTATGCATCTGGAAACATTTTGAAGCTTGTTTAAACTGCGTCTCTTCAAAAAGGTTTGCTTGTTCGCTTTCTGTTGAATCAGCAATCGCGGATTCAAAATTATATAAATCTTCCCAGTTTTTTGGATTTGATTTTCTTTCTGGTTGAAATGAGGGCTGAGATGTTGGTTTCTCGTTTTCATCACGAAAAGGATTAAAATCACGGTCAACTTCAATTTCAGGAATTTTGATCGGACTCTGGTGTTGCTGATATGAGGTTTCAAAGCTCGTATCCTTTTCGAAATCGAGAACGGGTGCAATATTAAACTGACCTAAACTGTGTTTGATAGCGCTTTGTAAAATAGAATAAATAGCGTGCTGATCATCAAATTTGATTTCAGTTTTAGTCGGATGTATATTGATATCAATACGTTCTGAATCAATCTCTAAATACAAAAAGTAAGACGGATGTGTCTTTTCTTTTAACAAGCCTTCGTACGCATTTGTAATGGCGTGATTGAGGTAATTATTTTTGATATACCGATTGTTGACAAAAAAAAACTGCTCGCCGCGTGAGCGTTTAGCATATTTAGGTTTACCAATAAATCCTCTGATTTTGATGAGATCTGTGTCTTCGTTGACAGGCACCAGCTTTTCATTACTTTTGCTGCCCATAATACCGACAATGCGTTGTCTGAGATTTGAGGTTGGCAAGTTGAAAAGTTCATTGCCATTGTGAATCATCTTAAAATTAATTGTGGGATGCGCTAAAGCCACACGTTGAAATTCATCAATGATATGCTTGAGTTCCACACTGTCAGATTTTAAGAAATTGCGACGTGCAGGGATATTAAAAAATAAGTTTTTAACAGCGATGGATGTTCCTGTTGGCGTTACTGTTGGTATTTGCTGGCTGACTTCACTCCCTTCAATATTGATTTGCACACCAATTTCACTGTCTTCTGTTTTTGATTTCATTTCTAAATGCGCAATAGCCGCAATTGATGCGAGCGCTTCTCCACGAAACCCTTTGGTGTGAATTTTAAATAAATCTTCGGCCTTTGAGATTTTAGAAGTGGCATGTCTTTCAAATGATAACCTGGCGTCAGTATCTGTCATACCATCACCATCATCAATCACTTGCACCAATGTTTTACCTGCATCCTTCACCAATAAATTGATGTGTTTGGCATTGGCATCGACTGCATTTTCAATTAGTTCTTTGACAACGGAGGCAGGACGCTGGACAACTTCACCTGCGGCGATCTGATTCGCAACATGATCTGGTAGTAACTGAATTCTCTTTTTCATAAAATTAATGACTGAATATTGACAAATCAAAATCAATGATCCATAAAAAGATAAATGCTAAGATAAGCGCGATGAGAATAACTCTTTTGTTGATCGATCGGTTACCGCGGTTTCTGCTGCTCTGACGCGCATCAGACCAATGTGAACCAAAATCGATAGAGTTGTGGGTGGATTTATACTTGTTGAAAGCCGAATCAAATTCATAAGGATTGTCTACCTTTTTGCCATCATAATAGCGCGGCGTATAATTGTAACGCGTATTTTTCCTTAACTTAAATGATTTGACTTTAAACATAGTTCAGCTTAGAAAATCAAATTTAGTGAAATATTAGTGATCTATATAAGCAAACCTTATATTTTAAGAAAAGTAAAAGGTTTCAGATCTTTTAGAATTTGGCGTCTTTTCGGAGTTGTGCCATTTTGATAGCAGCAATGGCAGCTTCAGCTCCTTTATTGCCGTGTTTACCTCCTGATCTGTCAATAGATTGCTGTTTCGTATTGTCTGTTAATACACAAAAGATGGTCGGAATATCGCTTTTGATATTTAAGTCAGTAATTCCTTTTGTCACGCCGTGGCACACAAAATCAAAATGTTTGGTTTCGCCTTGAATGACATTGCCTATTGCAATGACAGCATCTAGCATATCATAGCTTTCTTGTATTTTTTTACAGCCATAGATGAGTTCGTAGCTGCCTGGAACATCCCATTTCACGATGTTTTCTTTTAAAACACCACAATCTCTCAGGGCGTCAAATGCGCCTTGAAAAAGATTGTCAGTAATATCATTATTCCATTCAGAAACGACAATGCCAATTCTAAAATCCTTGGCCACTGGGAGAGTTGATTTGTCGTAAAAAGAAAGATCTGTTCCTGCTGTTGCCATGATTACATTGCGTTAGCTTGCCCCATATAAACCTCAGAATCTTTTGCTTCTTGGCTATCAGGGTAATGTTCTTTTAAATTCTTTAAATGCTTTACAGCTACCTTAGATTGACCTAATTCAATTGCTGTAATTCCAGCTTTCAATAAGTATTTAGGCGTTGTAAATGAATTAGATTTCATTTTAGCAGCCTTTTCGTAGTAAGAAAGAGCTTTGTCTGACTGACCAATTTGTTGGAAAGCATCGGCAATTGTTCCTTTAGCGATTGGCATTAAAATCTGATCGTCAGCTTTAAAGTTATCTAAATATTCAATTGCTTTTTTGTACTCTGATAACTTGAAGTAAGACATGCCTGCGTAGTAGTTAGCGAGGTTCCCTGATTTTGTACTCCCGAATTGATCAGCGATATCAACAAATCCAAACTTTCCGTTACCCCCGTTAATTGCTAAAGTATAAAGCGAATCTTTCATCGGTTTGTTTTGTGATTCTATGGCGCTTTTGAAGTAGACTTGCGCTTGGTTGAGCTCATTTGCTGCTTCATCTTCATTGGGTTCAAGAATCAATTTTTGGTAACCTAAAAATCCGATCACACCCACAATGATGACAATGATTACACCAAAAATTGGCTTTTGGTATTGACTGACAAATTCTTCAGTTTTGTTTGCTTTTTGATCTAAGGTTTCGAAAACCTCAGCTGTTGTTGAATCGTGATTTTGGCCTTGATCGTTATCAGAAGCCTTTTTCGAAGATTTATATCCTCTCTTTTTGTATGATGCCATAATATCAGTATATCAGTTTAATAGACGCGCAAAAATATAATTTTTATCACGATATAAAAATAC
>JAKDUG010000034.1 GCA_030457805.1 Psychroflexus sp. | reverse complement strand
ACCTAATCATTATTGTCCTTTTTTTTGCTTCCTGTGCAACAAAAGAAGATATTGTCTATTACCAAGACTCTGACTCTGTTAATTTAGAGTCTGTAGAAAAAATTTACGCACATCCTAAAATACAAATTAATGATATTTTACATATTGATGTATCTGCATTAAACCCTAAGAGTGTTACTCCTTTCTCTACTGATGCTGCCGAACAACAAACTCGAAGCATCAGAATGGAACTCTTAAAGCTAAAAGGCTATCTTGTCAATAAAGAAGGTAACATCAACTACCCACAACTCGGAAAAATCGATGTCAGAGGCAAAACAACACAAGAGATTCAAGATTTAATAGAAAAGAAGTTGTCTGAATTTATTGTTGCTCCAAGAGTTGCTGTCAGAATCATCAATTACAAATTCACCATTGAAGGTGAGGTCAGGAATCCAGGCACCTATGAGTCAACAGAGGAGATTTTAACATTACCTCAGGCACTAGGTATGGCTGGTGATTTAACAATAAATGGACGTCGTAAAAACGTAAAAATCATCAGAGAAACTGACGGTAAAAGAGAAGTCAAAACGATTGATCTGACCAAGACAGAGTGGCTGAATAGTCCTTATTACTATGTTCAGCCAAATGACATTGTTTATGTTGAACCAAACAAGCCAAAAGTAAAACAAGCTGGATTCGTAGGTAACACGGCTACCTTGCTTTCTGCACTTTCAGTAATCCTTTCTGCTATTGTCATAATTACCAAGTAAAAATGAATAACAACTACCAATCTCAAACAGAAGAAGACCAAAGCAGTGAAGATATTAAAAAAGTGATCTTCCAATATCTCAGATACTGGCCTTGGTTTGTTCTCTCAGTTATTATCACCTTAAGCATCGCCTTGATTTATGTGCGCTACTCACCAAAGATTTATCAGACCAATTCGAAAGTCAAAGTCTTAAAGAAGCAAGAAGGTCTTGATTTTAGTGCCCTTGAAGGTGGCTCATCTTTACTTGGCATGAATCAAGTCAATCTAGAAAATGAGATTCAGATTTTAAAATCGCGCCGTATTGCCAAAAAAGTAATCGAAACTTTAGGCTTACAGACTAAATATTATGTTGGAGGAACTATAACGGATACAGAGATTTGGAGGAACAATGTTCCTTTTGTTTTGGATTGGACTGTATCAGACAGTGCCGATTATAAAGCGCTTCCTTTGATGTCTTTAAAATTTATATCACAAAACAGTTTTGAATTAACTGAATCTGAATCAGGGTTTAAAAGATCAGCCAAAGTTGGTGATACTCTTACCTTTAGTAATGAAGACGTGAAAAATGCACAATTCATTATCGATATCAATCCTTTCTACACTGGAGATTTCATTGCATTAACAGAGGAGTCATATAGCTTTAAAAAAACAAGCTTAGACCAATCGATCACGAGCCTAACAGGAAAACTTGTGACACAAGCTGTTGACAAAAATGCTGAGGTTATCGATATTGTCGTGGACGGTGAGAATAAAGCAAAGAATGAAGATATTCTCAATGCATTGATGAAGACATTCAATCAAGATGGTATTGATGATAATCGTGTCGTTGCAAAAAGAACGCAAGAGTTTGTTGAAAATCGTTTAGACTTCCTTGTCGAAGAATTAGACACAGTCGAAACAGGTATTGTCGACTATAAAAGAGCCAATGAACTGATCGATATTGAAGGGAATACGGAAGTTCTTTTTGAAAAGGTGAGTAAAACTGAAATGAGACGATTTGAAATTGAAACGCAAGTTCAGATTGCCAACGAGTTTAAAAATCTGGTCAACAATCAAGATTCTGTCAGCTTATTGCCTTCCAATTTAGGTATCGAAAGTACTGAAGTAAACGCATTGTCAAAAGCCTATAACGATCTTGTGCTAGAGCGCAACGAAATCATGGTGTCATCCACAGTAGAAAACCCTGTGATCAAATCGATTGATCAGCGCTTAGGTGAAGTGCGGAAAAACATCAATAAATCGATTGACAGTTATATCGAAAGTTTAGAAATTTCTTTAAAAAACACACGCTCAAGAGAATCTATCTTTACCTCTACAATTGAAAAAATCCCAAATCAAGAAAAGGAAATTAGAGGTATTGAACGCCAACGCATGGTAAAAGAAAATCTGTTTTTATTCCTGCTTCAAAAAAGAGAAGAAGCAACCTTAACCTACGCCATTACGGCGCCAGTGATTAAAGTTGTTGACTTTGCTTATACACAACCTGAGCCGGTAAGTCCAAAGAAACAAATCATTACTTTAGCAGCCTTGATTTTAGGTTTAATTATTCCTTTTGGCATATTATACCTCAGGTTTTTACTAGACACAAAGTTAAGTTCTGTTCAAACAATAAAAAGAGAGCTTCCCGATGTCCCTGTTGTCGGTGAAATTCCATTGAGTGAATTTGATGGATTACTGGTATCGCCGTCTGATAGAAGTCCTTTAGCTGAGTCATTCCGAATCCTGCGAACAAACATTAACTTCATTAATCTGACAGAAAGCCAAAAGGAGAATCAGAGACGAAATCAAGTTATCTACGTCACTTCGTCAACTAAAGGTGAAGGAAAAACATTTGCTTCGATTAATCTTGCGATGGTCACAGCACAACAATCTAAGAAAGTACTATTAGTTGGTTGTGATTTAAGAAATCCACAACTGCACAATTATATTGGTGTTAGTAAGGATACAACAGGTCTGAGTAATTACCTTTATGACCAAGACTTGACACTTGAGGATATCACCTTAGAAAAGGTTAAAGACAGTCAACTTGATGTTATTTTATCAGGCGAAATCCCTCCAAATCCATCAGAGATTTTGCTTGGCGGTCGTTTTGATGAGTTTATTAAAAAGGCAAGAGAAAAATACGACTATATTATTGTTGATACAGCACCAACAATCTTGGTCACTGATACGGTAATGATCTCTCATAAAGCAGATATTACACTTTACCTTACAAGATCTGATTATACCGATCTGCGTTTATTAGATCACATTAAAGATCTTAAAAAGCACAATAAATTAAAGAATATCGGTATTATTCTGAATGCCGTCAAACAATCAGGTCGTTACTCATATAATTATGGCTATGGCTATGGCTACAATGAAGACACCTCAGAAAACAAGAAAAAATGGCAACCTTGGAAAAAATAAAATATGTCAGATTTTATTTTTTAATTCTTATCTTTAGTCTGGTTTTAGGACTACTCACAAGCTGTGGTTCTAAAAAAAGGGTAGCGTATAAGTTGAGCCAAGAAGAAAAGATTGTTAATTACGCCAAAAGCTATTTGAATACACCTTACCAATACGGTGGCACTTCAGCGCGTGGCATGGATTGTTCTGGCTTGATTCAGACTTCTTTTTACCAGTATGGTGTAAAGATGCCACGCTCAACAAAAAAACTTCTAAAAACAGGTCGAAAAAAGCCTTTGCGGAAAGCAGAACTTGGAGATCTTGTTTTTTTTAGAACAGCTAAGCGCTCGCGAAAGAAAAACCATGTAGGCATTGTGACAAGAGTCAATGGCCGCGAGATTGAGTTTATTCATTCAAGTACTTCTCGAGGCGTGATGATCTCAACCCTAGAAAACCCCTATTGGAAAAAAGCCTTTGCTGAAATGAGGCGCTATATTAAATAAAAAAAACTTGAGGTTTTTAAATCATAAGCTCATCATCCTCACAATTATATTTTGTGTAGGAGTTGTCTTTGGATTTCATATTGACATCCAACACAAGGCTTATGTGCTTTTGGGGACGAGCCTATTATTTCTCTCTAGTTATTTTGTGCTTGAAAAACGACTGAAATTTTCTGCTTTATTTTTTGTATTGGCCATTTTAATGAGCTTTCTCATCGGCTTTACACGGGCCAAACTAGAATTACCCAAATACCAAAAGGGCCACTATCTGACAAGTGAAACGCCGTTTGACACGCTGATAACTTTTAAGGCTAAAGTCTCTGAGGTTTTGAAATCGAATGCCTACAATAACAAATATTACGTCCAGATAGCACAACTCAACTCTCAAGAAAGTCAAGGCAAAATCTTGTTGAAAATTGAAAAATACGCCCTGAGTCAAACGCTAAAAGTTGGAAGCCTTATTAGTGGCATTGGCCAATTTACGAATTTTAAAAGTCCACAAAATCCACAACAATTTGATTATAAAAAATACATGCTGCATCAATCCGTTTATGCACAAATAAATACAACGGAGAAAGACATCTTTTTACATAAAATTGAACCTTCCCTCAAGTCATATGCAGAACAAGCTCGACTTAAAATTGAAGAAAATCTAAAACAAGCAGGTTTTTCAAAAGATCACCTGGGATTGATTGAAGCCTTGTTATTAGGCCATCGGGATAAAATTTCAAATGACACACTTGCTGATTTTCAGAATGCAGGTGTGATACACATTCTTGCTGTTTCAGGCTTACATGTTGGAATCATTCTGATTTTCCTCCACTGGATAACTTATGGATTAACGTTCGGCAGGATTGGTAGACAAGTCAGGCCAATGCTTGTCATTATCGGCTTATGGGCTTTTGCATTTCTAGCCGGACTCTCACCTTCTGTGATCAGAGCAACACTCATGTTTAGTGTATTGAGTTTAACTTTTTTTCTCCAGCGCAGAACAAGCACCATCAATATCCTTTTCATTGCGTTGTTAATCATGCTGATTTTCAATCCGCATTATATATTTCAGGCGGGGTTTCAATTGAGTTTTTTGGCTGTAACTGGAATTATCATTTTACATCCACGTCTTCAGAAATTGTATCAACCGCGGTATGTTATCGACAGAATTATCTGGAATGTTTTGAGTGTTTCCATCATTGCTCAAATCAGTGTACTGCCTTTGATTTTGTATTACTTCAACCAAATTTCAGGTTTATTTTGGCTGGCAAACTTGTTGATCATTCCTTTTTTAGGACTCATACTTGGCATCGGAATTCTGTGCATCCTACTTAGTTTGATTAACGCTTTATTTCAACCGCTGGTTCAACTTTATAGTTTTGTTTTAGATGGACTTTTAGCAATTATTAAATGGGTGTCCCTTCATGAAGACTTTATCTTTAAAAATATTTATTTTAATGAACCCATGCTTGGGGGAAGCTTGCTTTTGTTGCTGACTGTTTTCATGTGGAATAGAAAAGTCAAAAAGAGATCATATCTTATCATCAATAGTGCATTAGTCATTTTCGGTCTATTGATTTTAAGCGAAAATAACACACACACAAAACAAAAAGAGATTCTTATACTTAAAGCATACAAGAGTTCAATCATCGCAAAGATTAATGGCTCTAAGATGACAATCTACCGCGACTCTTCCGCGAAAAGTCAACAGGAAATATATACAATTGAAAGCTTGGCACAATTAAAAGGGATTCAGCACCAAAAAGAAGAACCACTTTTAAATACTTATGTGGTAAAACCCGATCAACGCTTGCTAATCATTGATTCTTTAAGCGCTTTTGAGAAGGAAGAAAATTATGACTATATCATACTCAGGAATTCACCTCAATTGAATTTAGAGCGTTTTCTGAGTGAAAGAAAGCCGCAAATAGTCATTGCAGATGCAAGTAATTATAAAGACTATGTAAATCGATGGAAATCAACATGTGAAAAATTTAATATTGATTTCCATTCGATATATCAAGACGGTGCTTTTGAACTGAGCAGCCTTAAAAAGTAGATTTAAATTTTGATTGATAACTATCCCAATCCTCTTTTGAAGTCACTTCTTTATAATCATCAGAAGCTATCATTTTTAGAAAAATTTCAAGTTGTTCGGCTGTTTTATAACCCGTTACAGGAGAAATAACATCCGAATTTTCGTCAAAAAAAACAACAGTTGGATAAGCTTGCACCTTTAAAGCATTAGCAAAAAAGTGTTGGCTATTGCGTTGTTTTTCAGATTTAGAAGTATCGTGATTTGGGTTTGTATAATTAAAGTCTTGATAATCGACCTCCTCCGTTCCTTCCGCATCAAATTTGACAGCATAAAAATTTTCATTGACAAAAGCGACCAGATTTTTATTGGTAAAGGTTCTTTTATCCATGAGCTTACACGGCCCGCACCAATCTGTATAAATATCAGCAAAGATTTTTTTCGGTTCATTTTTTTGTGCCTCTAGAGCGTCATTCATAGACATCCAATTGATTTCTTGTGCTGATACATAACAGCTGACTAATAAAATGACAAGGCTTAATACCCGTTTCATAAGTAAAGATTTAATTATTTATAAATATTATTTGACACCATGCATCAATTTTTTAAGTAAAGGATGTAAAGCTGACACCAATAAACCTGCGACAATTGGAATAATAGCGAAGATCAAAAAGAAAGTAGACAAGCTATATTCGTCTTGTATTTGATCGACCATTCCTCCCATAGAAGCAGCAACTTTATTCCCGATAGCAATGGCTAAATACCACATTCCAAACATCAAAGCTATCATTCGTGCGGGCACCAATTTACTCACATAAGATAAACCGACTGGTGACAAGCAAAGTTCACCCAGTGTATGAAATAAGTATGCCAGAATCAACCAGATCATACTCACGCGGACAACACCAGCATCAGCACCCTGAGGAATCACACTGGATCCGAATGCCAAGACTGCAAAGCCTATTCCCATAACAATCAAACCTAAGCCATATTTAAATGCAGCTGACGGATTGTACTTGCTCTCCCACCATTTAGAAAAAAATGAGGCAAATGCGATAATGAAGAATGAGTTGAGAATACTAAACCACGAAACCGTGATCTCGACTTCGTTGTCTTTTACTTCTTTGACAGTTCCTTGAATAATCTCAGACTGAAGCCCTTCTTCCTGATAATCTAAAGCCAGGTTTTCTTCCTTGACTTCATCCAGATATTGGTATTTGCCGAGTTCTAGATGGGTTGCAATATTTTGTCCAACACTGAGTTCATCACTCGATGTCAGATTAAAAGTTTTTGTGACTGCCGTTTCTCCAGCCTCAAGTGGTCGCGCTTCAGAAATGGGTTCATAAATAGTCTCTTTCTCACCATCGACAACTTCTTCAACTGCAACGGCCTCGTATTGTATTTCATAAGCCTTAGTGGAATAATCTTGTGCTAACATCCAGATGACTATCCCCCAAACAAGTGCAAAACAGACAGACAAGACAATGTTACTGCCTGGAATTTTTGCAAAGGATCGCTTATTTAAAAGATATAAGACCCAAGTAATAATCATCAGTGGAATAATCGTCAGCAAGGTATTGACCACATTAAAAATTATTGCGGAATTCCCCGTGAGCACCCGATCAGTGTAATCTCTTGCAAAAATAACCATCGAAGTCGCTGCTTGCTCAAATGGGATAAAGAATAAAACCGTAAAAAAGGCAAAAATAATCACTGCGATCATTCGATCTCTCACCACTCTTTCATAGCGGACAATCCTTCCTATCACTAAAAACAGGAATAAAGCAATCCCAATAAGTGTGATCACTAATGGTCCTGACAGGATATCTTTTGAAACAAGAAACTCTTCAGGTAATAGATTTATATTTCCAATCTTTGAAGTCGGGTCATTGATCAAGTAAAGTAAGCCTATCGCTGAAGTGACAACGATCAAAACTTTATCCAGAAGCGTAAACTTGTTTTCTTTGTAATCTTTTACCTCGTTTGCTTTTTCTTCTTTGGTTTGACGAACTGGAGGTGCACCAATCTTCCCAAAAAGTGGCTTTGCTAGATAAAATTGTGCTGTACCAAACAACATAAATATACCTGCTAAACCGAAACCCCATGACCAGCCGACACGCTCAGCTAAGTAACCACAAAGCATCATTCCGAAGAAAGCACCTGCGTTCACACCCATATAGAAAATGGTATAAGCTCCATCTTTCTTTTCAGGGAGATAGACATACATTTCAGATATGATAGAGGTAATATTCGGCTTAAAGAAACCTGTACCTAGAACGAGTAAACCCAAGCCCATATAAAGTGACAACTCAGTTTCAATAGCCATCGATGCATGCCCTAAAGTCATGATCACACACCCAATTAAAACTGCCCATCGGTATCCCACAAATTTATCGGCGATGATCCCGCCCAAAATTGGGGTCAGATAAAGCAAACCCGCATAGGTTCCAAAAAGAGCACCTGCATTGGAGGCAGACCACTCCCATCCAGGATTACTACCGACCGCCGCCATTGTTAGAAAGTTAACTAATAAAACGCGCATTCCGTAAAATGAAAAACGCTCCCACATTTCAGTAAAAAACAACACGAAGAGTCCGGCAGGGTGACCTAAAACTTTACTCTTAAAAAAATCATTGTGTTCATTCGTTGCTACTTCAGCCATAATTCTTTAGTCCTATATTAATCCTCTATATCTGGGTTTGCAATATCATAGCCTTCTTGTTCAAGCATATCGACTTCTTTATCTTCCGTGCCATGCGTCAACTTCTTAAGTTTTTTCAAGAAAAGAAGTAAAAGGAAACCAAAGCTGACTGTAAAGATTGTCAACCATAAGAAGGTTTGGTATTCTTGTTCGTTTTGCTCTTCTTCGAGAACAAAAGTCACATTATAGCTTTGACCATCTCCTTTATTTTCAATTTGCTGAGCAGCATCTGGATCTTTTTCAAAAGTGATGCGTGCGTGATATGGATTTTCTTCTGTGACATTTTCTGAGGCAAGCGTCTCCATCAGTTCATTTTCTCTTTTCCCATTTAATTCAAAAATCGGGTTTAGATCTCTTGTGCCTTCATATTCTTTGTACTGAACCGTTCCATCTTTAAGGTAAACATCACTTTTAATCTCAAAGTTTTTGTCTTCGTTAATTGGAAAATCATACACTTTAATGACTTTATTATTGTTGTTTTTAACCTTCATGGTATCCTTTTCCATAAAAGGAAGCACTTGTTCTTTACTGTACAACATTTCGCCCTTGTAAGGATCAAGTTGTGCTGACTCTCCGATACTTCCTGCTAATTTATTACCAAAACCTGTTGCCGCAAAGAAAACACCCATCATGATTGAAGCGTACTTCAGTGGTGCTAATTTTGTAATAAACGATAACGCAACTGGTGAAGTTGATAACTCCCCAAGGGTGTGGAATAAATAAGCCAAGAAAATCCAAATCATTGTTGCTTTTCCGAAAGTCTCTGCACCAGCTTCTTTTGCTGCAAACACCATAAAGATGTAACCAAGACCCATAATAACGGTTCCGACTGACATCTTGAATAAAGATGAAGATTCGCGACCTCTTTTCTTCCACCAAACCCAGAAACCACCGATGATGGTTCCGAAGATGATAATATAAGCTGCGTTAAGAGATTGGAAGACTGCCGCAGGAATTTCCTCTAACCAGCTCAATCCAATATGTCTATCAATTTTAGAATCCGTATACAGGTTCATCAATCCACCAGCTTGTTCAAAAGCTCCCCAGAAAACAACAACCATTAAGAAAGATATTAAAAGAACAACAACCCTGTCTTTTTCTATTTTTGTCAATGGTTTATTAGCTGCAGCCTTTTCTTCTGCGCTCACATTGTCACCACCACTAAATTCACCGACACCTGTTAGGAATTTTTGCCCCCAGATATAAACAACCTGACCGAGTAACATCCCAATTCCTGCAAGACCAAATCCATAATGCCATCCGTAGTAATAAGCGACTAAACCAACTGATATACTCGCTAAAAAAGCACCGACATTAATACCGATATAGAAAATTGTAAAACCACTATCTCTTCTGATATCGCCTTCTTTATAAAGACCACCGACCATTGTTGAGATGTTTGGTTTTAAACCACCAACACCTAAAATGATAAGAATCAAACCTGTAAAGAAAGCCCAATCTTGAGGGATTGCAAGAATACCGTGTCCTAAACACAATAAAATTCCACCCCACAAAACTGTTTTTTTCTGACCTAATAATTTATCGGCAACCCAACCTCCCGGAATTGAAGCCACATAAACCAACATTGTATACCAACCGTAAAGCCAAATTGCATCTTTATTGTTCCAACCTAAACCTGGATCTGCTGCTGTTGCTGATGCAGCGATATATAATGTAAGGATTCCACGCATTCCATAATAGGAAAAACGCTCCCACATTTCTGTAAAAAACAGAATGAACAATCCGACAGGATGTCCAAATAATTCCTTTCTTTCTCTCTTGACTGCTGTTGCCATATATATTTTTTTAGTTTTGGTTGTTGTTTTATAAATTGTCTGTTATAAAGTCTGTCATTAATCTGTATAAATGCAGACGGGTATTACCCCCGTATATGCCGTGATTTTTATCTGGATAAAGACGCCAATCAAATTGTTTATTGGCTTGAACAAGAGCTTCGATCAATTGCATGCTATTTTGGACATGTACATTATCATCAGCCGTCCCGTGTATCAATAAAAAACTGTTGCTATCATCAAACTCACTCACATGTGTGATTGGCGAATTCTGATCGTATCCACTAGCGTTTTCTTGTGGGGTCGTCATGTAGCGTTCTGTGTAAATTGAATCATAGAAACGCCAACTTGTGACAGGCGCAACTGCAATGGCAAAGCTAAAGACATCTCCTGCCTGAAAGATTGCATTTGAAGACATAAATCCGCCGTAACTCCACCCCCATATTCCAATTCTCTCTCGATCAATATATTGACGTTTCCCCAAAAGTTTAGCGGCATCAATTTGGTCTTGAAGTTCTAATTTTCCGAGTTCTTTTTGTGTCAATTTTTTAAAGTCGCGCCCTTTAAAACCAGTTCCACGACCATCAACAGCAACAACAATATAACCCTTGTTTGCTAAAAGTTGATACCAATAATCATTTGATCCCATAAAGCTATTTGACACAGTTTGTGATCCTGGCCCTGAATACTGATACATCAGCACTGGGTATTTTTTGGAAGCATCAAAATCTGTCGGTTTGATCATCCACATATTTAGATCATAACCATTGACAGCAATTGTCGATAATTCTTTAGACGATATTTGATACTCATTTAGTTTGTCCTCTAAGGCCTTATTGTTTTTAATTTCTCTAACAACAGAACCTTTTTTAGCCGAGTTCAAAGTGTACAAGTTTGGAGATTCTACGCTGTTAAACGTATTGACGTAATAAGTAAAATCTGCTGAGAAAGAAGCAGAGTTTGTGCCTGTCTTTGTGCTCAAATCACGTTTTGAACGTCCGTTTAATTTGATTGAATACACTCCGCGGTTTAAACTTCCCGTTTCAGTGCTTTGGTAAAAAATACGTTTCTGCTGCGTATCATAACCGTAATATGAAGTGACTTCCCAATCACCTTTTGTGACTTGATTAATCAAATCACCATTTTTATCATAATGATAAATATGCTTCCATCCGTCTTTTTCACTTGTCCAGATAAAACTGTTATCATCCAAAAATGTCAAATCATCCGCAACATCGACATAAGCCGCGTCAGATTCTGTATGTACAAGTTCAGCTTTATTGCTCTGTGTATTGACGAAGTAAAGTTTTAATTCATTCTGATGTCTATTTGTGGCTTGCACACTAAACACATCCTTGTCCTTTGTCCATTTCAGTCGTGGCAGATATTCATAAGCCTCTAAAGAAATAGCATTTGTTTTTTGTGATGCTAAATCATAAACATGTAAGCTCACATCTGCATTCTTCTCTCCAGCTTTTGGATATTTAAAAACATCTTGGCTTGGGTATAGGTCTTCACCGTAGCGGCCGTACATATCCATTGAAAATTCAGGAACATCCGTTTCATCAAACTTTAGAAAAGCGATTTTTTCTCCATCAAGGCTCCATTCAAAAGCGCGAACAAAAGCAAACTCTTCTTCATAAACCCAATCTGTCAGCCCATTGATGATATGGTTATCAAGGCCATCAGATGTAATTTGTGTTTGCTCCCCAGATGTCAGATCTTTGATGTAAATATTATTTTCTTTTACATAAGCCACCTTCGTATTGTTTGGTGAAAATGTAGGCTCTTGGATTTTATCTGGATCAATAGGGGTCAGTTCTTTCGTCTTAAGATCATAAACAAAATAAATTCCTTTTGCTGAACGTCTAAATATAGGTTCGACTTCAACACCTAAAATAGCTTTAGACTCATCCGCGTTCAATTTGAAACTCTGAAAATATTCAAGTTCATCAATATCTCCAGCATTGATCAAGGTTCCTGTGCGTTCTCCTGTCTTGTAACTAAAGATATCTACACGCATTTCTGACTTCTCATCATCGTAAGTTTGTAGAATGTAAGACTGTCCATCTTTAAGTGATTGCAAAGCTGGTAATCCCTCTTGCTGAAAAGCCCCAGTCCAAATCTCTTCTAATGAAATTTGTTTGTCCTGAGCTGATATTTGAAGTGAAAATGCAAGAAATAAAAGAAGTGAAAATGTCCTGAAAATCATAAGTGATAATTTGAATGCCCAATTTTACTAAAAAAACATTAAAAAACACTTGTTTTTGGTCATAAAACTGCCTACCAAAAGGCTTAAAATTTGAAATTTGTGACATTCACACCTCAAAAGCAAAATTCCATCTCAGAAAAGCAAAAAAGGAAAGCAAGTCACTTTTAAATTCTATTGTATCTTTGTCTTAAAATTAATCAAGAATAACGCTATGCCTAAAATTTCAGGTTTCTCAAAACTCAGTAAAACTGCAAAAGTTGATTGGATTTGTAAAAACTATCTCGCGTCAAACAAAAAGGCAAAAGAAACACTCGCCAACTATTGGAATACTGATTCAAAACTGCAAAAACTGCACGATGAGTTTACTGAAAATACCATCTCTAATTATTACCTCCCATTTGGAATTGCCCCCAATTTCACAATCAATGACAAAACATATGTTATTCCAATGGCCATTGAGGAGAGCTCTGTAATTGCTGCAGCGAGTAAAGCAGCTAAATTTTGGGATGATAAAGGCGGATTTAAGGCGGAAGTCATCAGCACAACAAAAGTGGGTCACGTCCATTTCAACTATGAAGGTGATCCCAAAAAATTAATTTCTTTTTTCGATAAACTAAAACCGCAATTACTTGCTGAAGCAAAACCAATCACCCAAAATATGGAAAAAAGGGGTGGTGGTATTTTAGATATCGAACTCATCGATAAAACCAATCAACTGGATAATTATTTCCAACTGCATTGTAGCTTTGATACAAAAGATGCAATGGGCGCCAATTTCATCAATTCATGTTTGGAACAATTTGGCCAAACGTTTGAGCGCGAAGCCGCAAAATTCGAAGCTTTTCAAAACACGCTGCCAGAAATCATCATGTGTATTTTATCAAATTACGTCCCAGAATGTTTGGTTCGCGCTGAGGTATCTTGCCCCATCAATCGCTTAGGCGAAACAACTGAAGAGGCTCACAAATTTGCGAAAAAATTCAAACAAGCTATAGAAATCGCAACAATTGAACCTTATCGCGCCGTCACCCACAACAAAGGAATTATGAATGGTGTTGATGCTGTCGTTTTAGCCACTGGCAATGACTTCAGAGCAGTTGAGGCTGGCGTACATGCCTATGCTTCTAAAGATGGTATTTACAAAAGCCTAACGCAAGTCAGCCTAGCAAAAGAGACCTTTAAATTTTGGTTGGAGATCCCGCTTGCCATCGGTACCATTGGCGGCTTGACAAACCTACATCCTTTGGTTAAAATTGCGATGGAAATACTCGGCAAGCCCGATGCACAAGAATTGATGAAAATCACTGCTGTTGCAGGTCTAGCCCAAAATTTTGCAGCCGTTAATTCTCTGGTCACATCGGGCATCCAAAAAGGACATATGAAAATGCATTTGATGAATATTCTTAATCAGCTGGAAGCCTCACAAGATGAACGCCTCAAAGCCATCGAATATTTCAAAACACATACAGCAACACACGCAAAGGTCATTGCGTTTGTTGAAAAATTGAGAAATTAATGTCAAAACAAGACTTTTATAGTCACGGAAAACTACTGCTCACTGGCGAATATGTTGTGCTCGATCAAGGCAAAGCGCTGGCCCTACCAACAAAATTCGGACAAAGCTTACAGGTATCAGTAGCCACTCAAAATTACTCTCATTGGGAAAGTTATTTCTATAATGGTGATTTGTGGCACAGTTTTGATTTTTCAATGAAAGACATCTGTACAGCAAATTTTAAAGCGAAGAATGCATTTGAAGCTCGTTTACAAGAACTCTTTACTTTTATTTATGCCGCAAAACCTGAGCTTTTCCAATACGCATATAATTTCAAGACGGTTTTAGAATTCCCTCAGCAATGGGGCCTAGGCTCTTCATCGACTTTAGTGAACAATCTATCGCAATGGGCTGAAATAAACCCTTACGCATTGCTTAAAAACTCTTTTGGAGGTAGTGGCTATGATCTCGCTGCGGCACAGTGTCAAACGCCATTTTTCTACACAAGAAATGCTTTAACACCTCAAGTAGAATCGGCGTCTCTTCCTGATTTTATTAAAGAACACATCTTTTTTATCTATCTCAACCAAAAGCAAAATAGCAGAGATGCCATCAAACATTACAAAAGTAGAAATCATCAATTATTAGAAGAAAAAATAAAGGAAGTCTCCCAAATTTCTGAACAAATTCCAAAAGTTGAAAATTTAGAAGATTTTGAAGACATCCTCAGAAAGCACGAAAGTATTCTGGCTGGTTTACTCGGTCAAAAAAAGGTGCAAGAAAAACGCTTTTCCGATTACACAAACGGCCTTGTAAAAAGTCTTGGCGCTTGGGGTGGCGATTTTGTACTAGTGACAGCCCGAGAGGCTAATCAACTTTCTTATTTTAAAGAGAAGGGCTACGAGACAATTCTTCCTTATAAAACAATGATTTTATAAAAAAAATGCCTTAAAACTTTAAAGTCTTAAGGCATTTTTTTGGGGTTGAACACTGTTTCTTATTAATAAAACATTGAACGTTTATCTTTAATTTCAGAAGTTTCTTTTAAAGCTTTGTAAACAGGATTGATATTATTTTCCCCATTTAAACGCTGTAGTTTCTGATTAAAAGTTTGAACTCTTTTCTGTGTTTCTTTATTGGCCTGAGAAACGTAATTTGGTAAGTCTGGCGCATCTTGCTTCAGTAATAATTTCACAAGATAAACTCCTTTTTCACCTTGAATTGGCTGACTGACCTCATTGACATCTAAAGCAAATGCAGCACCCACAACTTTTGGCTCACGACCAGCACCTGCTAAAACAGGACTACCCATATTGACAGCCGCAGCCTTTTCAACACTAACACCAAACTGTGCAGCAAGATCATCTAAATCAGACGACTCAATTTGTGACATAATTTCTTTAGCTTGTTTTTGTGCTTTTAAAATCGGCGTGACAGTTTCAGAAGCTTCTTCTACTGTCTGAACACCTTCAGGTGTTTTCTTGACCAATTCTGCAACAACATATCCGCCAGATATATCAAATCTGTTGATATCACCAACATTCGTCTCTTCTTCGAATGCCCATTTAATAATGCTTCTTTGTTCTCCTAGTTTTGAAATTGTTTCATCTAAGTTGTTCATTCTATTAACAGGAACAACTTTGAGATCTTTTTCCTTAGCTGCATCTTCAATCGAAGCATCTTTTGCTGCCAATTCAAAGTTACTCGTCTCTCTGTAAAGTGAATTTAAAGTTTCATCAGATGGCTCTACAGATTTGACAATACGCGCAATCTTGTATGCTTCCTTCGGATTCTTCTTATCTGTAACTTGAACAACGTGATATCCAAAATCAGTTTCGACAACACCTATATGTCCAGCATCTTTTGAAAAGACATAGTCGTTAAATTCTTCAACTAAGCTGCCATAAGCAACCCATTCTAGATCACCTCCATTTTCAATTGATTGTTTATCCGCTGAAAAAGACGTAGCCAATTCCGCAAACTGATCTTTATCTTTACTGATCACATTCTGAAGACTATCAGCCAAAGTCTTAGCTTCGTCGTTGGTTCTTGTGACAGAAGGATCAACATTAGCACCTTCAAAAGTGACTAAAATATGTTTCACACTGACTGAATCAACCATTTGTTTTTGATCAATCATTTTGATCAAGCTCATGCTATTGTCTGATTGATGTGGACCAATGACATCACCTGCATTCATTTTTAGAATATCTGATTTGATATCTTCAGGCAATTGGTATTCAAAATAGTAACGATCTGAATACGGTGCATCAGAATTGATATTGACAAATTCTTCAATATCATCTGTGGTTTTCAACCCTTTTTGAACCTCATTTTCTTTTGTAACTGAATTGTAAACCTCTTGGTCATCCAAAAGTTTTTCTAATTCAGACTCAACCGTTTCGATATCTTCAGAAGAAGACGCTTCTTTAAAGAAAACATAATTGATATCGCGTTCAGCCTTTTGTGAAAAAGCGCTTTTGTTCTTTTTAATATAAGAACTGATGTCCGCTTTGCTCACCTCAACATCAGCAGCTTTGTCAAAAGGAATTCTGACAAAAGACAAATCTAAGTTAGAGTTTTGCATCTGGTAGGCTTGCTTTGCTTCAAGTTTAGTTGCGCCAATACCAGCCCTGATCATATCGTAATACAATTCAGATTTAGCGATCGTTTCAATACTCTTCTCGAAGTTGAGCCATTGTGGATACATCTCATTTGGCGATGATATTTTAATTTCAGCAACGTATTGCTTTACTTTTTGTACATCAAAAAATCCCGCTTCATTTGAAAAAGTTGGATTTCCAGCCAATTGTTCTGCCATCACATTTGTGATTTGATCAGACCCCACTTCTAATCCTAATTTATCTAATTCTTGATCGAGCAAGAGATTGAGAACTTTTGAATCCCAAATTTGATTGACTGCCTGAATTGTAGAAACTTGCCCTTGTGATTGTTGAATTCTGTTTTCAACCATCTTCGCAAATTCCTCTCTACTTATTTCGCGATCACCGACAACACCAATAGTGTTCATCGATTTTGATGAAGTGAAACCACCCTGTCTGATGACATCCGCTAAAACAAAAGAAAATAAAGCTAATGCTATGATTACAATTAAAAAGACAGTGCGTTGTCTGATTTTACTAAGTATCGCCATTGAATATGTATTTTAAAAATATAGGTAGCGAAAATAAGACAATTCAGCTATAAATAAAACTTAAAGCTTTGAAAATTAAAACAGATTTTAAAATTTCTTTAAGAGAAGTGAAAGTCTCACGATCAATCTTCCTGCAAGTCTTTGAGAGCAACGAGTTCGACTTTTTTACTGGAATATTCTAAAATTTTTATTTCATAATTTGAGATGTGAATTAAACTACC
>JAKDUG010000199.1 GCA_030457805.1 Psychroflexus sp. | reverse complement strand
TTAGATGTAAAGGTAATAGATTTTAGAGGGATAAAAACAATTTGAATGTCAGGAAATGGTTAAGAATAATGTATTTGAGTGTTATTCACAATGTGCACAATCAGAGTCGCCGATGAGTTCGCCTTTGTCGTTAAATGAAAATTGACAACATTCATTAAAGCGTTTTTTTAATATAGACTTGGCACGTCTGACGCGAGCTTTCAAATTTGATAAACTGATTCCGATGATTTCGGCAGCCTCGGCTTGTTGATGTCCTTTGATATAAACCAAAGTAATGGCCGTTTTGTAATGTGTAGGCAACTCGTCAATAAACCTTTCAAAACAACAGAACTGCTCTTTAAAATCGTCGCTTGAGAGCGCGGATAATTCTGTGTGATCATCTTTTGGTAAATCTTGTCTATAATAATTAATGATCTCGTTTCGCAAAATTTGAAAAGCCCATGATCTCACTTGAGATGGGCTTTTCAATTGATTTAATTTGTCGTGAATTTTGAAGAAAGTATTTTGTAAGACTTCCTTAGCAATGTCTTCATTTTGCACTTTTTTGAGACAAAAGAAATACATCTCACTACTGTAATCATTCCATATATCAGAAGTTTGCTGACTCATAGCGTTTACAGATTAATTACAACAGCTACATTTTGAGCATTCACAAACATCACAAGGACAGTCATTTTCTTTACAATTGACACAATTACATTTTGTGCATTCACAGTTGGTACATTTACAATTATTCATCGTTCTAGATTTTAAGGGTTCATAAAGGAGACGCTAAAAAGCCAAAAAGGATACGCTAATTTTATAAAAAAAATAGGAACATAATTTAAGTTATTGATTGTCAGTATTTTGATGCTTGATGAATTTCCTTTTTTTTATCAAAATAAATTTATTTTTTAATTGAAAGTAGAGGAGAGGTCCAATAATGGGAAAAACAAAAAGACCAAGACCCCACAGCAATCGCGTTGCTGAATTTTTAAAATTTGTTTTCTGAAGATCAACAAACGCCCAAGTCCACAAGAATAAAGCGAGTGTGGTTAAGACAATAAAAGGCCAGCTCATCATGTCATTTTTTTAATGTGCTTCAATTTACAAAATCTATGGGTATTTATCCATTGAGCTATTCTGTTTTTTAAACAATATGATGTTAAGACTTTTCTTCCTTAGAATGAACAGCGGTCTTTCTTTTTAGTCGACGCGCTTTAATTCTATCCATTAACTTGGAGAAATTGATATTATCAAAAATGAGTCCGCTGATAATAAAGACGAGTCCAATGAGTGTTGATTGTTGAATATCTTCACCTAGAACAAAATAAATAACAACTAAGGAAATGAAAGGCACCAAGTAAATAAGTTTGCTCACTCCAGCTGTTTTCTTTGACTTCTTAAGTGCCAATGACCAAATAATAAAAGTTACGCCCATTTCGAATAGACCGACGTAAGCGGCACTAAGATAGTGTTTGCTTGAGAATTTAGGAACATCTGAAAAGATAAACAAGGCGATGCTGATATAGACCATACCGAATAAAAAATTTAAAAAGAGTTTGCTAATTTCATCTCTTTCATCTTTAATATTATAAACCCAAAACAAGGCCCAGACAACAGCCGAAGCAATACCATAAGCTGCACCAACAGGATTGCTAAATGAGAAATCGGCGAGTTGACCGCGTGTGGAAATAACCAAGACACCAAAAAAACTAATCAGGATGGCAATAAAATTCTTAAAGCTGATCTTTTGTTTTAAAATCGGGATGGACAACAGGGTGATCATGATTGGCCATGTGTAATTCAAAGGTTGCGCCTCTTGTGCTGGAAGCAATTCATAAGCTCTGAACAATATAATGTAATAAATAAAGGGATTGACCAGGCCGAATATTGCTGATTTTAAATAAGCCTTTGCCGGCCATTTAAATATATTCTTTAATTTTTTCTGATAAACAAGTACACAGAAAAGTGTCAGCAGAGATACAAAAACAGATAAGAAAAGGAGTTGTAAGAAATCGAAATATCCCAATGAGATTTTCATTGCAGTGGCAACGGTTCCCCAAAGGAAAACGGCAATGATAGCGTATATGTAGGCTGATTTTTGTTCTGGCATTATCAAATTATTTTAAATCAATCACACAAAGTTGGAGTCTGGTTTCAGTTGGCAATTTTACAAAGTATTTTTGAGCTAAAGATTTTAAAAATTGAAATGTTTTTAAATTGAAGTGAATTTTTTATACAGGGTTGACATCGTTATTCTTTAAACCAAAAAAAATTAAGATTGGCTTGTCTGTTTATGATGATTCGGCACCTGCGTATAAACTAAAATAGCACCAATTCCAGCTAAGACAGAACCGATGATAAAAGGAATAGCAAATCCAAAACGAATGGCATAACCAGTGAGAAAAGCACCTAAAGAAATGCCTAAACCAAAAGCAACTGTCAAGACAGAAAGCTGCGCACCGACTTGTCCTTTTTTAGCTAAATCCCCAGCCAAAGCAAGTGCAGGAGCAAAAACCATAGCTGCACTGATACCGTGCAAGGCACGACTGACAATCATATGCCATGGCGCTGTTGCCATTCCTTCAAGGAGAACAATAGGAATTAAACAAATGAGTCCGGTGACAATAAAAACTTTTCTGCCATAGATATCACTTGCTTTTCCAACAATAGGTTGAAAAATAGCAAGGGATGCAATAAGCGCACTGAACTCTATAGAAAACAGAAAAGGACCCTGAGAAAGACGTGCGTTAACTTCGAGTTCAATTGGTGCCAATAAAGCAAAGCCCATACTCATAAACATCGTGGCAATGCCAAGCGTAAAAATAGGATCTAAGATTTTACCAGGAATCTTAGATTTAAAATTGATGATAATACCTTCTGAACTTGGCTTTGTGTCTATGGGGTCCTTGACAAAAAGACTGACTAAAATCAGACTCACCAGCGGAGCAAGCGCAGCAATGATAAATGCCGCAACGAAGCCGTTTATTGTTCCGATCAAAGGAAGCGTATAAGGACCACTTTCAACAAGAACGCCACTGACCAATGGGCCGACGCCAAAACCAATTAATCGAAAAGCATTGTAAACACCCATATTGCCACCGCGATTTTTTTCAGTGCTCACTTCACTGACTAAAGCTAAAGTAGCAGTGATGGTCAAGGCGGCTGCAATTCCTTGTGCTGCGCGAATGAGTAGTAAAAATGTGTAGCTGTGTGCAAATGAATAAAGAAAATTTGCAATCATGAAAAGGAATAAGCCCAACATGACGAAGAATTTACGTTTTCCAAGTTTATCAGAAAGTCTTCCCGTTAAGGGTTGACAAAAACTACTGATTAAGCCAAAAAGACCAATCACTATGCCAGTGATCAAAGATTCGGTTAAACCAAAGAAGTCGCCCTTGATTTGGCCGCTCGCAATATAAAGTGGGAGGACAACAACGAGAAAAGAATTTCCGACAGCATCAGCCATTCTTGCGATTCCTAAAACGATCACACGTGTATCAGTTCCTAAAAATTGTTTTGTAGAATTGTTTTTCACAAGCCAAAACTATTGATTTTTAAAAGAGAAGCTCTTATCAAATTCTTAAATTTATAAGTTTATGGAATTGAATA
>JAKDUG010000033.1 GCA_030457805.1 Psychroflexus sp. | reverse complement strand
TTTAAAAGATAAAATCAAAACTAATTTTGTTATTATAGGCATTGGTATTCTTGTATTGGTCGACTTGATTCCTATCAATAAGCGCTACGTCAATAATGAAGATTTTGTGGCACAAACACAAATGAAAAAACCTTTTCCGTCGAAAGCTTATGATCTCGAAATCCTAAAAGACAAATCACATTATCGCGTTTTTGATTTAAGCGGAAGTCCTTTAAACTCGGCACGCGCCTCATATTTTCACAATTCAATCGGTGGTTATCACGCTGCCAAGCCTGGACGTATGCAAGAATTGTATGATTTCTATATTTTCCAAGGGAAACAAGATATTTTAAACATACTCAATGTGAAATATCTGATCGTCAATACAGATGATGGCGTCAGAGTTCAGCAAAATGAATCTGCTTTTGGCAATGCTTGGTTTGTTGAAAAAGTGAAGTCTGTTGAGAATGCAGATGAAGCCATTCTCAGTTTAGACACTGTCGATTTGGCGCGCACAGCAGTTGTTGAGAAAGCCTACAGCGAAAAAATTTCTCATAAGGCATACGAAAAACCCACTTTTGGGGATAAAATTGAACTGACGGATTATGCCTTGAACGAATTGACATACAATTACAATTTGAAAGCGCCACGATTGGCTATATTCTCTGAATTATACTATCCAAAAGGCTGGCAAGCTTATTTAGATGGAGAGAAAATTGATCATTTTGCTGCTGATTATGTTTTGAGAGGTGTTGAACTTCCTGAAGGTGAGCATGTCATCACATTCAAGTTTGAACCCCAAGTTATTTCACGAGGAAACACCATTACACTGGCGAGTTACGGCATTTTTATATTACTTTTGGCAGGCTTGTTTTTTCAAAAGAAAAAAGGATCCAAATAAATGAAAAAAGTTCTCATCATTACTTATTATTGGCCGCCAGCTGGTGGACCTGGTGTACAGCGATGGCTGAAATTCTCTAAATACTTACCAGAGTACGGCGTAGAACCGATGATCTATAAACCAAAAAATCCGAGTTACCCCACTTTAGATCACACCCTGACACGAGAGGTGCCTTATGATTTAAATATTGTTCAGAAGTCAATTTTTGAACCTTATTCCTTAGCGCAAATGTTATCAAAAAAAGACACCAAAACATTGAGTAAAGGCATTATTAAATCACAAGAAAAACAATCGAAATTACAAGAATTGATGCTCTATATCAGAGGTAATTTTTTTATTCCTGATGCGCGCAAGTTTTGGATTAGACCTTCAGTCAAAGTGCTTTCAAAATTAATAGCTGAACAAGATATCGATTGCATCATTACTACTGGGCCGCCGCATAGTTTGCACTTGATAGGGAAGGGTCTCAAAGAAAAATTCCCCAACTGTCAGTGGATCGCTGATTTTCGTGATCCCTGGACAACAATTGGCTATCATAATGAACTTAAGTTAACGGAAAAATCAGCACAAAAACACCGCGATTTAGAAGAAGAAATCCTGAAGAAAGCTGATGAAATTCTGGTGACGAGCTTTGAGACAAAAGCAGAATTTAAAACCAAAACAAAACAACCCATTCACTTGATCACAAATGGCTATGACGAATCAGACCCTGTGGAAAGTGAGTTGGATGAGAATTTCACACTTGCACATATTGGTTCGCTTATGCGAAAAAGAAATCCAGAGATTTTATGGCAGGCATTATTTGAGCTCGTACAAGAAGTCGATCATTTTAAATCTTTCTTTGAACTGCGATTAGTTGGCAATGTGAGTGAGCAGATTATTGAGTCGATTCATGCGCATGGCTTAAAGGATTACCTGAATTTGGCCGGCTATGTGGATCATCAAACGGCACTCAATTTCCAACACAGTTCACAAATCCTTTTACTCATTGAAATTGATGCTGAAGAAACACGCGGTATCATTCCTGGGAAAGTTTTTGAATACTTAAGAACTGGTCGTCCTATTTTGGCTATAGGACCTGAACATTGGGATGTTGAGCAAATCATTGAAAAAACACAAACAGGTCACTGTTTTAATTATACTGACAAAGCCAATTTAAAAGCAATGATACACAGTTGTTTTAAGGCTTTTTTGAATGGGAAGTTAAAAGTCAATCCAAAAGATATTTCACAATATAGTCGTCAAAAATTAACTGAGAGGTTATCAAAAATTATTCTAGATTAGAAAGCATTGAAGACATGATTTTGTCATCTAGTCTCAGTTTTTTTAAAGAGATAATTTAATTTGAAATAAAGCGCTGTGTCACCTTAAAATAATTTAAGCCAGCTTCTCTTTTAAGAACTTGCCAGTTAAAGATTTTTTCACTTTAACAATAGCTTCAGGCGTGCCTTCTGCAACCAAATAACCGCCATTAATACCGCCGGTCGGACCTAAATCAATCAAATGATCTGCGCATTTAATCAGGTCCATATTGTGCTCAATCACAATAACGGAATGCCCTTTATCAATTAAGGCATTGAAGGATTTCAACAATTTCTTAATGTCGTGAAAATGCAAACCAGTTGTTGGCTCATCAAAAATAAATAGGGTTTTGTTTTTGGTTTGGCTTTTAGTCAAAAAAGCAGCTAACTTAATACGTTGCGCTTCACCTCCAGAGAGGGTGGAAGAGCTTTGACCGAGTTTGACATAGCCCAACCCAACATCTAAAAGAGGCTGCAGTTTTCTGGCTACTTTTGCTTCCGCATTGTCATTAAAAAAAGTAATGGCATCTTCAATTGTCATATTGAGGATATCATCAATATTTTTTCCTGCGAATTTGACTTCCAAAACTTCCTTCTTAAAGCGCTTCCCGTGACATGTTTCACACTCCAGATGTACATCAGCCATAAATTGCATTTCGATTGTGACTTCACCTTCTCCTTTACAAGTATCACAACGGCCTGCATCTACATTAAAACTAAAATGCTTGGCTTTAAAATTGCGTATTTTAGCTAATTTCTGATGGGCAAACAAATTCCTGATGTCATCATAAGCTTTGATATATGTTACTGGGTTCGAGCGAGAAGAACGGCCAATCGGATTCTGATCCACATATTCTACTTGCGTGATATGTTTATAGTCGCCTTCTAAACCATCAAACTGTCCCGTTTTTGAACCATAACCGCCATTGGCTTTAATCAAAGCAGGATATAATATATTTTTGACCAAAGTACTCTTTCCACTTCCAGAAACACCAGTAATTACAGTAAAGCAATCCAAGGGGACTGAGACATCAATATTTTTGAGATTGTTCTCTCTCGCGCCTTTAATTACAACAGATTTCTTTGACTGACGCCTTTTTTGAGGGACTTCAATTTTCAGCTGACCATTCAAATAATGAGAAGTCAATGAATCTGACTTAAGCATTTTTTTATAATTTCCTTCAGCAACAACTTCACCGCCATGTGATCCTGCTTCAGGTCCAATATCAATAATATAATCGGCAGCTTTCATGATATCCTCATCGTGTTCGACAACAATAACGGTGTTGCCTAAATCACGTAAGTCTTTTAAAACCTTAATCAGTCGCGCATTGTCATGCGAATGCAAACCAATTGACGGTTCATCAAGAATATACATGGAGCCGACCAAACTACTCCCAAGTGAAGTAGCGAGATTGATGCGCTGTGATTCTCCGCCAGAAAGTGTATTCGATTTTCGGTTTAAGGTCAGATAATCTAAACCGACATCTTGCAGGAAGATTAGACGCGAATTGATTTCTTTCAGAATACGCTTAGCAATATCGTTTTGGTGTGCATTTAGCTTTAAGTTTTTAAAGAAATCTCGCAACTGATCAATTGGTAAGTCGACTAAATTAGAAATGTTTTCTCCTTTAATCTGAACGTAATTTGTTTCAGGCTTTAAGCGTTTGCCATGACATAATTTACATTTTGTTTTTCCGCGATAGCGCGAAAGAAGGACACGGTTTTGAATTTTATAAGACTTAGATTCAATTTTTTTAAAGAAAGGCGTGATGCCTTTAAAATATGAATTTCCATTCCAGATCAATGCTTTTTGTTCATCTGTTAATTCGAAATAAGGCCGATGTACAGGGAAATCAAAATGATGTGCATTTCTAATCAAGTCTCTTTTGTGTTTACTCAATTTTTCACCATTCCAGGGTGCGATAGCATTTTCATAAACACTTAATCCTGTATTTGGGATCACCAAATCTTCATCAATATCGATAACATCACCATAACCATCACATTGTGGACAAGCGCCAAGCGGATTATTAAAACTAAAAAAATGTTCATTTGGCTCAGTGAAAGTCATTCCATCAAGCTCAAATTTATTGTTAAAAGCTTTTGCACTTTTTGAATTGAGATCTTCAATAATCACTTCGCCATGACCTTCATAAAAGGCATTTTGTATAGCATCAGCCAATCGGTTGAGATAATCCTCATCGTGTTTGACAACAATACGGTCAACAACTAAATCAAAAACAGCATCTTCTGGTAAATTTTCGAAATCAATTTTATCAATTCGCTCAATTTTTCCTTCTATTTTAAGCCGGCTAAAGCCTTGTTGTTGCAAGATTTTAATTTGCTCTGCAGCTGTTCGTTTTTCATGTACAGTGATGGGTGCGATCAAAAGTAATTTTATTTTCTCATCAAAAGACTTGACATAATCAATCACATCAGAGACATTATGCTTCTTAACTTTACCGCCCGAAATAGGAGAGAAGGTCTCGCCAATGCGTGCATAAAGTAGTTTTAAATAATCATAAACTTCGGTTGATGTGCCAACCGTAGAACGCGGATTTGTCGAATTGACTTTTTGTTCAATAGCAATGGCAGGTGCAATCCCTTTAATATAATCAACTTTAGGTTTGTGCAAACGCCCGAGAAATTGTCGTGCATAAGCTGACAAACTCTCGACGTAGCGACGTTGTCCCTCAGCATACAAAGTGTCAAAAGCAAGCGAAGATTTGCCAGAACCTGATAAACCTGTGATGACAACAAGTTCATGCCGAGGAATCGCAACATCAATAGACTTGAGATTGTGTAAGGCTGCTGATTTTATTAAGATATAGTCTTTTGGACTGAGTTGATCGATATTTTTCATAAAAAAAAATTCTCTGACAAAGATAGCCATAAAGCCTTCTTTAACTTTATTTAGATGAAAATTTCATTAAATTTTAACCTGAATTAAACGCATGAGAAGCTAAAAAATCATCTGGGTGATTTCAATGAAAAAATGAAATCTGACCTTTTATGATAAACCTAAGAAATAAAACAAAAAATGTTAAAATTTTAAGATGTCAGTTCAACTTATATGTTTCTTTATATATTAGCAACTCAAAACAACAAAAAAACTTGCCTATAGCTTAACACTACTTAATTAGTCATTTTTATTTACATACAAAAACTAAAACATTTAGTGTTATGAGTCATTTAAAAACTATTCCTGAGTCTGAACTTGTGAGTGCTTACATCGGCGGCGATGAAAACGCGCTTGTCATGTTAATTAATAGACATGAACATAAAATATTTGGTTTCATCTGCTCTAAAGTGATGGACAAAGCCATCGCTGAAGATATTTTTCAAGAAACCTTTATCAAAGTCATCAGAACTTTAAAGCGGGGTAAATATAACGAAGAAGGAAAATTTTTGCCTTGGGTCATGCGTATCGCTCACAATCTTGTGATTGATCATTTCAGAAAAAATAAACGCATGCCAAAATTTGATAGTCAAGGGGATTTTGAAATCTTTGATTTAATCTCTGATGATAGCTTAGATGCAGAAAAAAAACTTATCAAAGATCAGATAGAAGGCGACTTGCATGAATTGATCAAGGTTTTGCCTGACGATCAGCTTGAAGTCTTACAAATGCGCATTTTTAAAGGCATGAGTTTTAAAGAAATTGCTTTAAAAACAGATGTGAGTATCAATACAGCCTTGGGAAGAATGCGTTATGCGTTGATCAATTTGAGAAAAGAAATTAGTGCTAAAAATATGACACTCGTGAATTAGATAATATTTTTAGAGTTCTGGCGTTATAGTCATGCAACCAAAAGACAATGTCATGATAAAAAACTACTCAAAATCTACATCAGAACTCAAAAACAAAAACGATTTGCGACCAAGTCGAGAAACAATTCAGTTTATTCTCAATTATTCAAAAGCCTTAGGTGTGGTGAAAACCTCAAATGGCGATTACGATTCAATTCAGAACTAATATTATTCAGGATATCGTTTTCCTATTCCTTATTGACTTTCCTTTAATGAGTCGAGTAGGAGGTTCTTCGAATTACATTTCTCTCATAAACTGAACTTCAAGGTTTGACCTAGAGGAGTTCAGATATCCCTATTGATGAATTTTTTCGGCTCATCAATCCTTGAAAACTTCAATTCCCATATGTTAATTTGAAAATTGACAGCCTCCCAAAGTAATGGGTTTTTGGATAAAATTTTTCAATGTAAAATGATCACTTGAATTCTTGATCTTTAGCTATATCAAGATTCTAATCTACTTAGCTTTTTGCTTTTTTCTTAGTATATGCCTTGATAACTGATTGACGCCCTATTGTTTTCGTGATGATATCTTTATCTAAATCCCAGCCTCGTGCAGGCGAATATTGTCGACCGTACCAAATGATTTGTAGATGCAAATCATTCCACAATTCGATAGGGAAAAGTCGTTTGGCATCTTTTTCGGTCTGAACTACATTTTTTCCTGTGCTCAAATTCCACCGGTACATTAATCTGTGAATATGTGTATCAACAGGAAATGTTGGAATCCCAAAAGCTTGTGCTAAAACAACACTTGCCGTTTTGTGTCCAACTGCTGGAAGCTCTTCAAGATCCTCAAAAGTTTGTGGAACTAAGCCGTGATGCTTTTCTATCAGAATTTTTGATAAGCCATAAATCCCTTTTGCTTTCATGGGTGAAAGTCCGACCGGTTTGATGACTTCCCGAATCTCTTCAACAGACAGATTGACCATATCATAAGGATTATCAGCTTTTGAAAAAAGTTGAGGCGTAATTTGATTGACTCTCACATCTGTACTTTGTGCAGACATTAAAACGGCAATCAGTAATGTGTATGGGTCTTGATGATCTAAGGGAACAGGAATAGTCGGATAGATTTCTTTTAGAGTTTGAATAACGAAATCAACTTTTTCAGATTTACGCATTTATTTGTATTTTTAAACAAAAATACAAATATGACAACATTAAATGTAGGCGATCAGGCCCCAAATTTTACAGCAGAAGATCAAGACGGCAATGTTCATGAGCTCAAAGATTACAAAGGCAGCAAACTTGTCGTATTTTTTTACCCAAAGGCAAGTACACCTGGCTGTACTGCAGAAGCTTGTAATCTAAAAGATCATTGGAGCACTTTTGAAGAACAAGGTTACAAAATTTTAGGTGTCAGCGGAGATACCAAAAAACGCCAGCAAAACTTTAAAAACAAATATGAATTTCCATTTCCACTCATTGCTGATGAAGACAAATCAATGATTAAGGCATTCGGTGTTTGGGGACCTAAAAAGTTTATGGGAAAAGAGTACGAGGGAATTCACCGCACAACTTTTATTATTGATCAAGAGGGAATTCTAGTAGATATCATCAAAAAAGTGAAAACAAAAGCACATGCAGAACAGATTTTAACGGAATAATCTGATCATTATCTGAAAAATAAAAAGCTCTAAACAATGATTGTTTAGAGCTTTTTTTATGTTAATAAAATAAATTAAATCAGATTAGTCATCCAGTAATTCAGCATATTCAACAATAGCATTTTTGATATCGTGAGCTAACTGATTGTTCCCATCTTCATCAATAGGGCTGATATCAATCGTACCGTCATTGTTTAGATCTTGAGCTGAAGAAAGATCAACTGAATTAATCACAGCATTCAAATCAAAATTGAAGATAATGGATGCATTATTTGATTCGTCAATCACTAAATTCTGACCAGAATCTTCATAATCTATCTCAAACTCTTCTTCGAAAGTGTGGAAGAATACGAAAGGTGTTCCAGAAATTTTTCCTTCAATCAAAACTGATTTTTGGTAAAGGTCACTTTGCGGGCTCTTGTTGATATCCATTTCAAATTCAACTTCTTCATAAATGCCAACAGGAATATCGATGTCTACAACTGTCACGGTGCCATCACTTAAATCTAATTCAAAAGGTCCTGACAATTCAATATCGTCATCACCTCCCCAAGAGTTGCCATTATCATCATCATCTAAACAAGGCTCATCACTAGTTTCCGTTGCATAAAGTGTGTAGTCTGATCTAAAATAAAGTTCAAATCCACTTGCGAGCTCAACCTCATACATATAAGGACCATCATTCTCCATTTCCCCTTCGCAGAAAGGATCTTCAGGATAATTTTCCTCTAAATAAGATTTAATTCCATCAGGAAGTTCCTCATAAGTAAGGTCATCATCACTATTTGTTGAAGACCCCATTGAGAATAGATCATTGTCATCGGCAAATTCAAATTCGATTTCAGAAATGTTTAGCAAGAAGCGGTCGATTTCGACATTGGAGGCTGCATGAACACTTTTACCTACTGTACCGTTTAATAAGGATTGCGCTTTAATCGTCAAAGACGAAGTTGTTGTTGGTGGTTGTGAACTGGCGTCATCATCGCTGCTGCAGCTGTAAAAAGCAAATGCAGCAACAAAAAGTCCAAGCATAGGTTTCATTGTTTTCATAAGTAATAAATTTAGGTTATTTGTGAAGAGAGAACAGACCATGGTCTAGTTATATTGTTGGCTTTTAAAAGTTTAACAGATCTTTAATGTTTGGTTGTCTGTCTTTTAAAGAGTGTTAAAACTCTCTCATTCATCGATTTAAAATAGCGACTTTCTATATATTTGTTTTTATGAAATACTTTGTGATCATAGCATTTTTAGTCAGCAATCTTACTTTTGCTCAATTTGATGATGCGCCGAGGTCAAACACTAAAGATAATGGAGCTGTCTTCAGTTCTGGCAAGGTTTCTTCTGGAAATAACACCTTAGGGATGCCAAACCGAACGAAGGTCAAAAATATTTTTGAAAAACCTGAAGAAGGCATTGAGTTTAAGCCAAAGGAAAAAATGACGAATCCGAGTGACCTTTATACTAAGAAATTTAATTCAAAACCTGAAAAAGAAGAGGATCAAAGAATAAAGGAAGAGTTTGGTCAAGATATGTATATCGGTGATTTTGTCACCACCTCTGATAAAATGGTTTTCTTGTGTCGCGATCACATGCTTTTTGATGGCGATCGTGTTCAGGTTCGCCTCAATGGGGAAGTTGTTGTTGAAAATTTGCTTCTTGAAAATGCTTTTAAGGAAATTACAATTCCTTTGGAAGTTGGCTTTAACAAAGTAGAATTCGTCGCCCTTAATCAAGGGGATTCTGGTCCAAATACAGCCGAATTTAAAGCCATAGACAATGGAAGTGTCATTGCGCATAGCGTTTGGAATCTGCTCACTGGCGTCAAGGCTTCAACTGTCATTGTCAGAAACGAATAATTACATATTAAGGTAGGCGAGGGCAAGCCTGATTTTCCCATATTGTACTTGTCCACCTATAGCTTCGTGAATTGGCTTGAGCGCTCCTTCGTATTTAATCTCATTTAAAGCTTCAGAAACTTGATCTATTTCATTTTGAGAAACAAAATCTAATAAGCTAATTTTTTTTCCGTCCTGATAGAGTTTTGCTAAATGTGATATGATTGTTGTTTCTTTAAGACCTCTTGATTTGCATATTTCAGCCAAACTTAAACCTTCTTGATAAAGCTCAAAAGTCTTAAGATATGTAGATCCTTTTGACTTTTTCTGACGTTTTTTTTGTTGGTTGATGACATTTAGAAATTCTTCAGCAAAGCGTTCTGCCTTGCGTTGCGTCACACCACTTATTGTTAAAAACGCATTGAGATCTTTAGGTCTTTGAGCTTCCATTTCTTTTAAACTGGCATCATTAAAAACAAGGTAAGGCGGTAAATCTTCTTCACGTGCAATCTGCATTCTCAATTGACGTAAGCTTTCAAAAAGTGATTTTTTCTTTGATTTCTTTAAAACCTCACGCTTTTCTACCTTAGGGTCGACAGGTTTTGTCAAAGCCACTTGATAATCATGAAACAAAACTTTTTTAGATAAACTATTTACCTTCAGCTTATTAGCGTCGTGAAAAGCAATATCTAAAACGCCCTGATTGATCATTTCTAAAATATAATGCTGCCAATCTCGCCAAGCGATATCCTTTCCAACACCATATGTTTTTAATTGGTCGTAATTACGCTCTAAGATTCTTTGGTTTTTAGCACCTCTTAAAATATCAATAATCACACCGATGGGCTCATTTTGTTGAGTTCTGGCCACAGCAGAAATTGCTTTTTGGGCATAAATTTTCCCATCCATAAATTGAGGTGGGTTTAAACAAATATCACAATGTCCGCAATCCTCTTCTAAATATTCACCGAAATAAGCCAATAAGACTTTTCTGCGACAAGATTTAGCTTCAGCAAACTGTTTTATTCGATCTAGTTTAGCGTATTGCACATCTTGATTGGCAGCATCATCAATAAAATTGCGGTACTGAATCACATCCGCATACGAATGAAACATCAAGCCCTGAGAAGGCAAACCATCACGACCAGCACGTCCAATTTCTTGGTAGTAACTCTCAATGTTTTTAGGCATATTGTAATGAATCACCCAGCGAACATTTGATTTGTCAATACCCATCCCAAATGCAATGGTGGCACAAACGATCTGTGTTTTATCAAAAATGAAATTCTCTTGAATTTGGCTTCGTGTCTCGTGATCCAAGCCAGCATGATAAGCCTCAGCTTGATAGCCGAAATTGTTTAAATCACTCGCTAATTTCTCTGTTGATTTTCGACTTAAACAATAAACAATACCCGCTTCATCAGGTCGGCGTGCTAAAAATTTCTCAATTTGTTGTAGCCTTTTATTCGCCATTTTTACACCCAAAAAGATATTCTCTCGGTTAAATGAACTGATGAAAACTTCCGCTTTAGGAATAGTTAATTGATTTAAAATATCCACACGTGTCGCTTTATCTGCCGTTGCTGTCAATGCAATCATCGGGACCTCGGGCATAGATTTTTTCAAAAAGCCAAGCTGTTTATAGGACGGTCTGAAATCATGCCCCCAAGAGGAAATACAATGCGCTTCATCAACGGCAACACAACTGATATAACTGGGCTTTAAAATATCTTGAAGTCCAGCCAAACTTTCCGGAGCAGTGTAGAGCAACTTAATTGATTTCTGACTCACTTGTTCTAAAATCTCTTGTTGTGTCTCAAAATCCTGTGAGCTGTTGTAAAAAGCAGCCGGAATTCCATTGGCTTGTAAACCATCAACTTGATCCTTCATCAAAGCGATTAAAGGTGAAATCACAAGTGTTAATCCTGGGAATTCAAGCGCTGGTAATTGAAAGCATAAAGATTTTCCTCCACCAGTTGGCATGATCACCAATGCATCTTTTTTATTGAGTAAATTATGAATGATCTCTTCTTGCTGTAAGCGAAAAGATTCATAACCAAAATAATGCTTTAAATTTTGTAAAGTTGACTGCATTTAAGAACGAAAATTAGGATTGCAAAAGTAAAGACAAAAATACAATTTGAATTCTGAAACAAAGCAAACAAAAATGATATCTTTGTGCAGCTATGATCTCAAAAAAGACGAAATACGCCATTAATGCACTGGTTTACCTTGCCAAACAAGGAGAACAAAAACCGATTCGTATCAGTGATATTTCGATATCTCAAAATATTCCTCAGAAATTTTTAGAAGCCATTTTGCTAGATCTCAAAAAAGCTGGAATCTTGGCAAGTAAAAAAGGAAAGGGCGGAGGCTATTACATGCTCATGGCTCCAAAAGATGTCAATTTAGCAGAAGTCATGCGGCTATTCGATGGTGCCATTGCTTTTCTCCCTTGTGTGACTTACAATTATTATGAACGCTGCGAAGAGTGTATTGACGAGGAAACTTGCGGCATACGCGACGTTTTTTATGAAGTCAGAAACAAAACTGTTGAACTCCTGAAACAAGCCAATCTAGAAGAAATCATAAGTCGTGAAGGCAATTTGAAAAATTTTTCTTAAAGTTTTTCAGGTTATTAGTCTATAGCTTCAATAGACTAATTATATTTGAAGTCTGAAAAAAGCGCATGACAACAGCAGCGATTATCACACTCATCATCATTTTAATTGCGGTTATCTTATTTATAACTGAGATCATTTCGGTTGATTTGATTGCTTTACTAATCGTGGTCTCACTTGTTATTTCAGGTGTTTTAACACCAGAAGAAGGTGTCTTAGGCTTTAGCAACAAAGCCACAATTACAGTTGCATTTATGTTTATTTTGAGTGCAGCTTTGCTCAAAACTGGTGCTTTGCAATATCTCGCACATCGCTTATCTAAAATTTTTAAATATAAATTTGACTCAGGTCTACTGCTGATGATGCTTTTGATTGCAGTCATTTCAGCATTTATTAATAACACACCCGTGGTTGCTGTTTTTATTCCTGTTGTCATTCAGATTGCTCACAACACAGGGCAAAGTCCTTCAAAAATGCTGATTCCTCTCTCTTTTGCTTCAATTTTTGGAGGTATGTGTACTTTGATTGGAACGTCAACAAATATTTTAGTCAGCGGAATATCTAAAAACGAAACTGGTATTGAGATCAATATGTTTGAAATGACACCCATTGCCATTTGTTTATTGATTGTCGGGATCCTATATATGCGATTCATCGGGATAAAAATATTGCCTAATCGAAAGGAAGATGAAAGTCTTGAGGACAAGTTTAAACTCAAAAACTACCTGACTGATCTTGAGATTTTGGAGGCGTCATCCTCTGTTAACCAAAGAATCATGGATTCAGATCTTGTCAGAGATTTTGATATGGATATCATTGAAGTGAAAAGAAATGGGACACGTTTTAATTTACCACAAGGAGATTTTGTTCTGAAAGCTGGTGATTTATTAAAGGTACGCTGCAATGTTGAAAAAATTAAATCCTTAAAAGACAAGGCAAAATCCATCAAGATATCACCTTTAAAACTGGCAGATAATAATCTGAAAGGCACAAATTCTGTTTTGATAGAAATGGTGATCACTTCATCTTCATCCATTCATAATAAAACCTTGAGAGATATTGATTTTAGACGTTCATTCAGAGCTGTCCCTTTGGCTTTAAAGCATAGAGAAGAACTCAAACACGATCAACTTTACGATGTTCCCCTAAAATCAGGAGATATTATTCTTGCCGAAGTCAAAACGCACTACATCAAAGAATTGAAAAAAATAGAAGCGCAAGCAGATGCTCCTTTTGTACTTTTATCTGAAAATCATGTGACAGATTTTAATCAGAAGAAATTTGCTATCGTTGGTGGTTTAATTATCACCATGGTGATTTTGGCAAGTTTAAACATCCTAGACATTATGGTTGGCGCCATATCTGTTGTTGTAATTTTAGCGCTGACAAAAGTGCTTGAAGTCAAGCAGATTTATCAATCTGTCAACTGGAAAATTGTATTTTTATTAGCCGGTGCCATCAGTTTAGGAACGGCTATGCAAAAAACAGGCTTAGACCTTCTTATTGCTGAAAATTTAATTTCAAGTTTAGGTGTTTACGGCCCAGTGGCTTTGATTTCAGGCTTGTACCTAGCAACATCTTTACTGACAGAAATGATGTCGAACAATGCCTCTGCTGCATTGATGGCACCAATTGCAATTGCAACAGCCAACTCGGCAAATTACGAAATTATGCCATTTTTAATCGCCGTCATGCTCGCAGCTTCAGGTACTTTTATGACGCCAATTGGTTATCAAACAAACACCATGGTTTACAGTGCTGGACAATATAAATTTACTGATTTTTTTAAAGTAGGCGTGGGGCTCAATCTTATTTTTTGGGTTGTTGCGAGTTTCTTAATTCCTCTTTATTACGGCATGATATAAAGCCTATTTTTAAATTACATAGCGTTAAAACTATGACAAATCAGGATTTCTGTATCTCGATTTTTCAGAAAAACCTTATTTTGCTACTAGAAAAAATAATTCATGAAAGTAAAAGCATACGGCGTAGAAACGTCAAAAGAAAATTTAAAACCTTTAGATATTGAACGTCGAGAATTAACACCCAAAGACGTGCATATCGAAATTGAATATTGTGGCGTCTGTCATTCCGATATACACACCGTCAGAAACGACTGGGGCGGCTCTAAATACCCTGTCATTCCTGGACATGAAATCATTGGTCGTGTTGTTAAAGTTGGGAGCGAGGTCAGCCAATTTAAACCAGGACAACGCGTTGGCGTTGGCTGTATGGTTGACTCATGCGGAACTTGTCCTTCTTGTCAAGAAGATCTAGAACAGTTTTGTGAAGAAGGAATGGTTGGCACTTACAATGGAAAAGACAAACACAACGGCAAACATACTCTTGGCGGTTACTCACAAGATATCGTGGTTCAAGAGCATTTTGTGTTGACGATTCCTGAAACATTAGACGCAAAAGGGACAGCTCCTTTGCTGTGTGCAGGAATTACAACTTGGTCACCTTTAAAACATTGGAATATCCAAAAAGGAGATAAAGTAGGTGTTATAGGCCTCGGCGGATTAGGCCATATGGGAATTAAATTTGCGAATGCACTCGGCGCACATGTTGTCATGATTACGCGTTCTGAAAATAAATCAGAAGATGCAAAAGAATTGGGCGCACATGAGGTCTTGCTTTCAACAGATAAAGAAGCCATGAAAGAACATGCCAATAGTTTTGATTTTTTGCTGAATACAATTCCTGTCAAACACGATTTAAACCCGTATTTAAGATTGCTCAAACGCGATAAAACCATTTGTCTTGTCGGTGCAATTGAACCTTTGGAACCTATGCACGGCGGTAGTGTTATCGGCGGTCGCAAACGCGTTTCAGGGTCTCTCATTGGCGGTATAAAAGAAACACAGGAAATGTTAGATTTTTGTGGCGAACACAAGATTACTTGCGATATTGAAATGATTGATATCCAGAATATTAATACAGCCTATGAACGCGTGACAAGTTCAGATGTCAAATATAGATTTGTCATTGATATGAAAAGTTTAAATTAACATATCTCTATTGTATAAGACATTTATAATCTAAAAATCTGTCTGCAGATCAGACAGATTTTTTTAATACATATAACAATCCCAGAATACGCTCACCATTATGAAGAAAACGCCTTATTATATTGTGTTGCTCATTTTTATTTTAAATGCAAGCCATTTAAACGCTCAAGAGAATGAGCTGAATAATAACTTGACACGTGAGCAAGTTAATGATAGTATTGAGCAGATGCCTCGTTTTTCAATCTATAAGGACAATTATTTCATAACAGGAGTTCCATTGAATGATGAAATAACAGCCAAAACAGCCGACGTGAAATATCACATCAGTTTTAAACAACTCGTCACAAGAAACACTTTACCGTGGGATACCTATTTATTTGTGACCTACAGTCAGAAATCATTTTGGGATATTTATGACGACTCAAGTCCTTTTAAAGAGATCAACTTCAATCCGTCAGTAGGTTTAGGCAAACCCATCTATAATAAAAATGACCGATTGACAGGTGTTTTATCCTTTATGTTTGAGCACGAATCAAATGGGCGGGATAGTCTTGCTTCACGAAGTTGGAATAACATTAATTTGAGTTATCACACAAGTTTATCTGAAAAGACAAAAGTCAAAGCCAAAGTGTGGCTGCCATTTCAATACAAAGATGGAAACCCTGATTTATTAGAGTATATCGGCTTAACGGAATTAACGGTTTCACACGTGATAGTTCCAGACAAACTTGAAGCTGAAATGATGATTCGCAAAGGTTTAAACTGGGAATGGAAAGGCGCTATACGCACGCGTTTTTTTTACACACCATTCAAAAACAACAATCAAGGTTTTATGCTAGAATGGTTTAATGGTTATTCAGAAAGTTTAATCGATTACACAAAATATGTCAATTCAATCCGGATTGGCTACGTCATTCGTTCAAGCGATCTTGGATTACTCAATTAATGACATAATGAATTTTAGCATCAGTTCATGAAGTATAACTACAATTGTCCTATAATTTATATTATGTAAAATAGAGTTTTTAAGAACGAGACTTTATTTTTATTAAAGTCTTCCAATCATCTACTCTAAATATTAATGATTCCGTTCTTAATCTTTTGGATAATTGCCTGTGCTGCAGATTCACCATTAAGCATGGCAGAATTCAGTGATGCATTTGACAAATGATCGCCTGCTAAGAAAACATGATCCGTCAATTGCGTTTCTGAGGCTGGCATCATATAATTGACCGAAACCATTTGTGGTAAGGCCTTCTGGATCTTGTAATATTTCAAACAATCAGTCACAGTCATTCCTGCATGTTCTAAAAGTTCATGTTTGATCTTCTCTATCAATTCTTCTTTGGTATAATCATGTTGACGAACAACGCTGACTGATAATACATCTAAATCGGTTGAAGTATTGCAGTAATTAAAGTTGTTGACGATACAATCTATTGGCATTAATCCTATAAAATTCTTTTTATAGACCTTTTGATCAACTTTAAAATAAAAATTCTCAACCTGATGCCACAGCACAGCCTGATTTTTTAAATTGGATAAAAAGCGTGATGCATCAGTCGCAATAATGATATAATCAAATGATTTTTGATCCCCATTCTCAAAATCAATTGTTTGCCCTTTAATCGAGCTAACACTTCTGTTGAAATCAAAATTCTCATGATTCAATTGTGCATAGATTTGATTGGGAATGGCTTGAATTCCTTTTTTAGGAAGCGCGACATCACCTGAACTCAACATTTTATAGATAAACTCAAAATGACGTGAAGAGGTTTCTAAGTTTTCTTCAAGAAAAATGCCTGCAAAAAAAGGTTTAAAAAAATCAGCAATAATTTGTTCAGAAAAGTCATAGTCGATCAGGTATTGAAGTGTTGTTTTTTCTTCTGCATGAAAAATAGCATCCAATGTCTTATTTTTTAATGTACGACTCAGTTTTAAAATCTTTCGCTTGTCAGCAAACGAGCCGATATTTGCTTTTAAGGTTGAAAAAGCGAGAGACAAATCCTGACGTGGATCACCGATTGTTTCTACATTTTTGTTTTTAAAGATTTTGGCTCCTGAAATAAACTTTTCTAAATGCAGCAATTCTAAATTTAAATATTTCTGCACAGCAGGATAAGCCGTCATTAAAATCTGAAAACCATGATCAAATTGCAATCCTTCTCTATAATCTGTTTTAAGCCGCCCCCCTACGCGATCTTTATCTTCATAAACCGTGTAATTATAACCTGCACTTTCTAAATTATGGGCAGCAACTAAGCCACTCATTCCTGCACCAATTATAGCAATTTCTTTTGTA
>JAKDUG010000198.1 GCA_030457805.1 Psychroflexus sp. | reverse complement strand
TTCTATAAAAGTCAATCATCATCAAACAATCACTCACTAAAAACATATTAAAAATGGACAAGAAGAAAAAAAACAAGAACACTAAAAGGACTTGGATACAGTACGGAATTTTCGCTTTTATTGGTATCACGCTTTACGCCACTGGTTTGCACGCCGAAGTCATTGGTTTTGCACAGCGCGGACTTCTCGCGACCGGTATCATGAACCCAGATGTAGAGGAAATTGCACAAACGCAGGACACTGCTGACGGGAATCAAACGGCAAATATGGCGGAAGAAACTGCTCAAGCTGAGATTGCTCACGCCAAGACTACGCAACAAGGAAACACCCAAACTGAGTCTGCTGAAAAAAAAGAAACTCCAGCGGCCTTCAACCTGAAAATGGTCGATAAGGATGGGCAAACCAAATCCCTCGCAGACCTAAAAGGTAAGGTTATTTTCATGAATTTTTGGGCCACTTGGTGTCCTCCTTGTATCGCTGAAATGCCAAGCATCGATGAGCTACATGATGAAGTCGGTGATGAAGTCGCTTTTGTTTTACTTTCATTCGATGACAATTTTGAAACTTCTAAAAAATTTAATGAAAGTAAAGGTTACAACCTTCCAATCTATGAGCCGACAAGTCAAATCCCAAAGATGTACCAATCACGTGCACTCCCAACAACTTATGTCATCGATGCAGAAGGAAACCTAGCATGGACGCATAAAGGAATGGCAGATTATAGCGATCCAGAATTCATAGAATTCATCAAGGATCTCATGTAAATTTCAACAAAAGGGATGAGAGAAATTTAAATATAGGCTCTTCCCTTTAATAAACACCCAAAATACAAAGCAGCATATGCGACACCTAAAATTAATTCTAGTCTTCGGCCTCGTATTATTGAGCTACCATGCAAAATCGCAAATGATGGAAGCTCCTAAATGGGAGGTAGAAGTACAAGAAAATACTTTTGCCAAAGGCGATACATTAACCGTATTCTTTACCGCAGAAATCCCCGAAGATTGGTATATGTATTCTAGTGACTTCGATCCCAGTGTGGGACCCGTGGTGACAGAATTCCAATACAGTGAAAACAAAGATTTTCAGCAATTAGGAGATCTCCAACCTATTGGCCAAAAGAAAAAATATGATGAAATTTTTGAAGGCGAATACACCTATTTCACAAAAAAAGCAAAGTTCAAACAAGAATTTATTGTCAATTCGGAATCACCAGATATCAAAGCAATGGCTTCCTATCAGATCTGTTCCGAAGCCAATGGGCAATGTATTCCTTTCGAAAGTGATATTACCGTGATGGGCAATACCACTAAAAAATCACCTGCCGTTAGTGATGAAGCTGAAAATGATGCCTCGGCACCTCTGGCCTTAGATTCATTTGACAACAAGTTTGAAACTGAAGAAAACGAAGGCGAAGGCTTTACCTTTTTATTGACTTTCTTCCTTGTTTCTTTTGGTGGCGGACTGATTGCTTTGCTCACGCCTTGCGTATTTCCGATGATCCCAATGACCGTTAGTTTCTTTACAAAATCAGATAGCAGTCGTAAAAAGGGAATTTCACAGGCCATTTTATACGGCGTTTCTATTATCGCTATTTACACGCTGGTTGGAACTTTATTTTCAGTTCTATTCGGTGCAGATTTTGCTAATTTTTTAAGTACGCACTGGATTCCAAACCTCTTTTTCTTTGCGATATTTATTTTGTTTGCCTTGTCATTCTTTGGTTTATTTGAAATACGGATGCCCAATAAGCTTGTGAATAAAATGGATTCGCAATCCAATAAAAAAGGTGGCTCTATAGGTATCTTTTTTATGGCTTTCACCTTGGTTTTAGTCAGCTTCAGCTGTACTGGTCCAATTGCTGGAACCATTCTGCTGCAAGCTGCGAATGGCGATACCATACAACCTTTAATTGGTATGTTTGGCTTTTCATTAGCTTTTGCATTGCCGTTTACATTATTCGCTATTTTCCCAAATTGGTTGAAGTCTATGCCACAAAGTGGAGGTTGGCTCAACACTGTTAAAGTTGTGCTTGGCTTTTTGGAATTAGCACTTGCCTTAAAATTCCTCAGTATCGTTGATCAAGTCTATCACTGGGACCTTCTGAACCGCGATGTTTACCTCGCACTGTGGATTGTTATATTTTCTTTTCTCGGGTTTTACCTCTTGGGGAAAATCACTTTCCCACACGAGGAGAAATCAAAGAACACTTCAGTCGCAAGAGTAGTATCGGCTATCATGGTTTTCAGTTTTGTGGTTTATCTCATTCCTGGATTGATAGGCGCACCTTTAAAAGGATTGGCTGGCTACATGCCACCATTAAGTTCGCAAAGTTTTGTGATGAACTCCCCACAGGCTTCTCCTACTTCAAATGCAACTTCCGAAATTGCTGAATGCGGTGCACCCAAATACGGGAATATGCTAGAATTGCCACACGGAATTCAGGGCTACTTTGATTACGAACAAGCTTTGGCTTGTGCTAAAAAACAAGATAAGCCTTTGTTTATTGATTTTACTGGCCACGGCTGTGTCAACTGTCGAGAAATGGAATCTGCCGTTTGGTCTGACCCTAAAGTCTTGAAAAGACTGAAGGAAGACTATGTTATTGTGGCGCTTTATGTTGATGAAAAGACAGAACTCCCAGAAAATGAATGGTACGTTTCTGCCAATGACAAGCGCGTCAAAAAAACAATAGGTGGTCAAAACCTTGATTTTATGATACAGAAACTCAACGCCAATGCACAACCATATTATACATTGGTCGATAATGAAAGTTCACTACTAAACGCTCCAAAAGGCTATGATTTAAGTGTGGATAATTTTATTCAATTCTTGGACAATGGTATTGAAGAGTTTGAAAATGGATCTGCCATGGAGATTGTCGGTCATGAGCAATCATAATAGTCTTAATAAATGATGTGTATCTTTTATAGGTATAAAACACTAGATCAGAAAATAAGCAGTAACACTAAAATTTTCAATATAGGAATAAGAAAAGGGGACGCAAAGTCCCCTTTTTATGTTATTGTGAAATTAGGATAATCAGTATCTGCACTTCTTCCTCCTCGATTCTGTGTTATTAATTGACATCTGCAAATACTTATGGGATAGTATCTAATAGTTTCTCAAATACTCCACAATAGATCTAGCTTCCTCTTCCGAAAGATGTGTATCAACCATTTGAGTCTCATATTCTGCTTTCATGGATTGTGCCTGCACGTCTTTCTCAACCATTTCTCTCGGGTTTAAGATCATATTCATTACCCATTGTGGGGAACGCTCTCCTAAAACGCCACCAAGAGCAGGACCCACAGATTCATCTTGAATTCTGTGACAGCTTGCACATTCATTATTAAACAATTTTTTTCCCTTATCAGCCATCGCCTCATCAATCTGATCATCGAGGACAACCTCATCTTTGATTGGTCCTACGCCAGTTTTGGCTTTATACAACTCGTCGTTGTGCATGATTTCAGATGAGTCAACTTGCTTTTTATTAGCTTTGGTATCTCCTGTGCTTTTATCGGATTTTTTATTGTTTGATTGACAAGCCATCAAAAACACTAGCGGGAAAATAAAATATAATCTTTTCATAGTTTTCATAAGGATACAATATTTAAAATAATCATTCTGTA
>JAKDUG010000197.1 GCA_030457805.1 Psychroflexus sp. | reverse complement strand
GCTGTTGAAAAAGCTGGAGCAGATACGACAATCATTTTTGTGCCACCTGCATTTGCTGGTGATGCAATTATGGAAGCTGCAGATGCCGGTATTAAAGTGATCATCACTATTACGGAAGGAATTCCTGTTGCTGACATGATCAAAGTATCAAATTATATTAAAAATAGAGACTGCCGTTTGATCGGTCCTAACTGTCCAGGTGTAATTACACCTGGAGAAGCTAAAGTTGGTATTATGCCAGGTTTTGTCTTTAAGAAAGGAAAAGTAGGTATCGTTTCTAAATCAGGAACTTTAACCTATGAGGCTGCTGATCAGGTTGTTAAGGAAGGTTTAGGGATTACAACTGCTATCGGAATTGGAGGAGACCCAATTATTGGAACAACTACGAAAGAAGCTGTTGAATTATTGGTTAATGATCCAGAAACTGAATGTGTTGTGATGATCGGTGAGATCGGAGGTCAGTTAGAAGCTGAGGCAGCTCAATGGTATAAAGAAAGTGGTAGCAAAAAGCCAGTTATTGGTTTTATCGCTGGAGAAACTGCGCCTGCAGGTCGTACAATGGGGCACGCTGGTGCTATTGTTGGCGGTAGTGAAGACACAGCCCAAGCTAAAAAGGAAATTTTAAAAGAAAGCGGAATTCACGTTGTTGATTCTCCTGCTGAAATTGGAAAGAAAGTAGCTGAAGTTTTAGGCTAATCTTACCTTATATATAAACCTCCTTGAGTTCAACTTTGGGAGGTTTGTTTTTTTATTTAAAAAAGTAATCTCATGAAATTGTTACAAGATCAAAATGTTATTATCACCGGAGGAAGTCGAGGTATTGGACGCGGAATCGCTCTGACTTTTGCGAAACACGGTGCAAATGTTGCTTTTACTTATAACTCGTCAACACAAGCTGCTGAAGACCTGGTGAAAGAACTTGAAGGCTTTGGTGTCAAAGCAAAAGCATATCAATCTGATGCTGCTGATTTTGATAAAGCGCAAGAACTGGCGAAAAATGTCCTTGAAGACTTTGGACAAATCGACACCTTGATTAATAATGCAGGGATTACAAAAGACAACTTGTTGATGAGAATGAGTGAGGATGATTTTAATAAAGTCGTTAATGTCAACCTAAACTCTGTTTTTAACTTGACAAAAGCTGTTTTACGGCCAATGCTTAAAAAACGCAAAGGAAGCATCATTAATATGAGCTCTGTTGTTGGCATTAAAGGTAATGCGGGTCAATCAAACTATTCAGCTTCAAAGGCTGGTATCATTGGTTTTTCAAAATCAGTAGCCCTAGAATTAGGATCAAGAAATATTCGCTCAAACGTGATTGCTCCTGGATTCATCGAAACTGAAATGACTGAAAAATTAGATGAAACAACTGTACAAGGTTGGCGCGAATCAATTCCTTTAAAGCGTGGTGGAACTCCTGAAGATATCGCCAATGCTTGTGTGTTTTTAGCAAGCGACATGAGTGCGTACATCACAGGACAAACACTTAGTGTTGATGGTGGAATGCTAACCTAAAGATATGGCTGGCCAAACGATTTTATTGATTGCGTTAAATTTCATTTTATCACTTGGTCTAAGCTTTTTTTTATATCAGAATAAATTAAAAGACAAAAACAAATGGTGGCTTGCCATCCTCAGGTTTTTGTCTTTTTTTATAATTGGACTTATCCTCATTGAATTATCGACAGAAAAGAAAAGCATTTCTACCGAAAAGCCACAACTTTTAGTCGCCGTTGATAATTCTGAATCTATTGCTTATCTAGGCGATACCACACAAGTGAAATCTGCGCTATCCTTTTTAAAAGATCACCAAGAACTCAACCAAAAGTTTGACCTTAATCTCATTAAATTCGGCAAAGACGTCAACTTGCTGGATACATTGAATTTTGATGAACAGCAAACAAACCTTTCTAAGGTTGTTGATTTTTATCAGTCGGATTATTCAGAGAATACAGCATTTGTTTTAATATCTGATGGACACCAAACAGTAGGTTCTGGCTATACTTATCAACTTCAAAAAACAAATCCTGATCAAAATTATGCCTTGGTTGTTGGCGATACAACACAGCATCCTGATTTGTCTATTGAGATGCTCAATGTCAATCAATTTGCTTTTTTAAATAATAAATTTCCTGTCGAAGTTTTTGTCAATTATCAAGGTGATCAAGCTGTCAGTAAAAAACTAACATTATCAAAAGGCAACCAGAAAATAAAGTCTGAGCAAATTAATCTTAAGCCAAACTCAGCCTTGTCACATACTTTCTATGTCAATGCAAATGTGTTGGGGAACCAAGACTATCACGTTCATATAGAGGCTTTGTCAGATGAACTCAACACAGAAAATAATAAACGTGCATTTGGCATTGATGTGATTGATAATCGTCATCAAATCTTGATTTTGTCTGACATGATGCATCCTGATTTAGGGGCTTTAAAAACGGCAATAGAATCAAATCAACAAAATGAAGTTCACTTAAAAAGAACTTCAGAAGTTTCTGGCCTTGAAAAATACAGTCTTGTTATTTTCTACCAACCTCAAGAAAGTTTTAGTCCTACTTTTAAAGCTGTTCTCAAGCGTGATTTAAACTTTATGGTCATTCTCGGGACAGCGACAGACTATAAATTTGTGAATGCCTTAAATCTAGGTTTTTCAAAACCTGTCTCAGGTGTGAATGAGGATTATTTTGCAAGCCAAAATCCTGATTTCTCATTATATCAATACCAAGATTTAAATTTTGAAAGTTTTCCACCTTTGGAATCTGAGTTTGGACGTCTTCAGGTTTCTGATAGAGCTGAAACACTATTAATGACTAAAATTAATAATGTCAAAACAGATGCGCCTTTGTTTTTTATCCTTCAAGATGGTCAACATAAACGCAGTGTGCTAGGCGCTGAGAATTTGTGGAAGTGGAAAGCTAAATCTTATCGCAATACATCTGATTTTGAAAACTTTAATGTCTTTATCAATCAGCACGTTCAGTTTTTAGCTTCAAATACTCCTAAGCAACGCCTCAAGCTTTCATCTGAAAGTTTTTATAAGCAAGGGATTGATAATGAAATAAAAGCGCAATATTACGATGCGAATTTCAAATTTGATCCTAATGCAGATTTGGAATTAAAGTTTAAAAATAAAAATACGAAGACGACTTTTTCAAGTCAAATGTTAGTCAAAAATCAACAATACACTGCAAATATTTCTCAGTTAGCACCAGGTGAATATGAGGCGAGCTTGACAAAAGGTGATTTTCATAAAGAAGTTAGCTTTCAGGTTTTGGCTTACAATCCAGAAAAGATTTCAAAGACTGCAAATCGCGATGCGATCATGCAATCTTTTTCGAAAAATCAGATTTACTTACTCGATGATGTCGAGGTTTTAGCGTCACAACTTTTAGCTTCAGAAATCTATCATAATGTCCAAATAAGTCAGACAAAACCCGTACGTTTGATAGAAATTAAGTATTTATTGATTATCCTTGTTTTATTGCTTTCAATAGAGTGGTTTTCTCGAAAATATCTCGGTTTAATATAGAAATTCATTAATAAATTTTTAAACATATTTATGGAAAAATTACCAAATTCATTCATTCGAATTGCTATTGCTGTTATTATTTTAATTATTTTTTTTGCAAATTCAA
>JAKDUG010000196.1 GCA_030457805.1 Psychroflexus sp. | reverse complement strand
ATCTGGACAGAATGACAGATCAAATTTAGCTTCAAACTCAATTTCGACTTCAATTTCTCATCTCTCAATTCTAATCTCTAAAACCTAAAGCAAATCTTTTAAAGCAGCTTTTAATTGAACGAATTTAAAAGTATAACCTGTGGTTTGAATTTTTTGAGCACTGACCATATGGCTAGACAATACTAATGTTGCACGTTCTCCTAAAATCAATTTTAAGGCAAATTTTGGAACAGCAGGTAAAATCAAAGGTTTATCAACAGATTTTGAAATCTCAATTGTCATTTCTTTATTTGTTGATGGATTTGGAGAAACGGCATTAAAAACACCCTCTGCTTTATGCTTTAAGAGATGGACATATATATCGGCAACATCCTCTAAATGCACCCAAGATTGCCATTGCTTTCCATCACCCAAAACAGCACCGACATAGTTTTCGATAGGCTGCACAATCCGTTCAAGTGCACCACCTTCTTTAGACAAAACGAGACCTGTGCGAACAATGCTCACTTCAACTCCCAACTCGGCCATTTCATCAGCCTTAGCCTCCCATTTTTCAACGAGTTTCCCCAAAAAATCATCGGCGAGATCGGTGGACTCTTCAGTGTGTAAAATTCTCTCATCACTGGCATAAATACCAATAGCGCTTGCCGAAATAAAATGATCAACTTGATGCCCAATATTTAGGAGACTCTTTTTAAGCAAATCAATCGTCTTTAGTCGACTATCGATCAGCATTTGTTTGTGCTCAGAAGTCCAGGGTTTTCCCACATTAGCACCAGCCAGATTAACGATGGCGGTCACTTGATCAAAACAGGCTGTATCGATTTCACCTGATGAAGGATCCCAATAAAAACCTTGATACAAGGGAGAAGATTCGATTTTATTTTTAGATGTTGTCAAATAATTGACTGACACCTTTTGTTCATGAAGCACTTTAACAAGCTGCGTTCCAATCACTCCCGTTGCCCCTGTAATTAATACTTTCATTAATTTTTCTTATCAATTTAAACTAAAGATTGAGACTAGGAAAATAATTAATTAAGCTTTAACGCTTGCTAATGCGTTTGTGCGGATTTTATTTGCAAGTCCATTGAATTAATAATTCTTGAGTGGTGAGAGGTAAGAAACTGAAATCGAGATTGAATTGTCATCCTGAAGTCAACGACTAAAAGGAGCTGTCGATCAGGGTCTTTTGAATCGTTAACATTAAGTTCTTAGAAAGTTCTTTTCATTTTCTTTGCTCACCCAAAGAAAACAAAAAATCTCGTCCCGAAGTTTCGGGATCGGGACTGGCTTGCTTCTTTTCGGCGATGTAAAAAAGTAAAGAACATAATAAACAAAAAAAGCGCCTTTCGATCGAAAGGCGCTTTCCTATAATATATATGTGATTAATCTTATTTGATCTCGAAGACAACTCTTCTTACTAACTGTCTAGCTTTAGAAGAATTCTCATCTACTGAACCATCCATACCACCACCTGAGTATGATAAACGATCCTCGCTAATTCCAGCTTCAACTAAGATGTTATAAACATGCTCTGCGCGGTTTTCTGATAACTGATCATTGTATCCTTCGTTTCCGATTTGGTCAGAATAACCAGTTAATGTTGCAGAAGCACCATCATTAGCTCTCATGTACAATAAGATTTTGTTGATTGCATCATAAGAATAAGTTTCTGGCTGTGTACTATCAAACTTAAAGTAAACACTGATTGCACCATCATTAGCTAATGACTTGATACCTGCTAAACCAGAACCTGACATTTGAGTTTCAGCTTCGTCTTTAGTCATGTATTTTTTCTGTATAGACTTGTCAATTTCATCAGGAATACCATTTCCATCGGTATCAACAGCTCTACCTTTAGCATCAACAGCAACACCATTCACCGTATTTGGCTCCTCATCAAGATAGTTTGGCACGCCATCACGATCGTCATCAGCCATCATATCTTCCATCTCATCTAATTTATTCTCAGCTTGACTTACACGACTATCCAATTCTTTTGATTTATTCACACTAGCCCAGTCAGCATGGTGATCTGCACTACCTAAGTAAAAAGTAATACCAGCAGAAACAGTTGTCACCATTCCTTTAAAATGGTGTACAGATGAACTTCCTGAAGTTTGCATACCATCCATTGTATAATCTTGCTTTAAATTTCCTTGCATAGCAACATCAAGATTTAAAGCAACACGGTCACTTACTCTAAACTGAGGTGTAAAACCAACAATTAAGTTAATTGCTTTTTCATTATCTACTAAAGCACCATCATCATAAGATAAGAAAGTTGCTCCAGCACCACCATGTGCTAATAAACCTAAACGGTTTGTCCAAGAGCTAAAATTAAGGACAGACCCTAAATTAACAACCCCTTGCAAACCTACACGTGTGTATTTTGTTTCAAAATCGAAAGCAGAACCGCTATCGCTTTCAACCTGGCCGAAAGCGCCATCAACCATTAAACCAAACTTATCGTTAATCATATAACGCACACCAAGACCATAAGAAAGATCAGATAAATAATCTGAGTGTCCATCCTTATAAGGACCTGAAGCAGTTAATAAACCAACATTTGCATTAACAGACCATTTATTATAGTCTAGCGTTGAACTCTCATTCTCTGATGTTTGGGCTTGAGCCACAACAGCACCAAGCAGCATCACTAAGGTTAAAAATGTAACTTTTTTCATAATTATCTTCATTTTGATTATACTGCAAATATATATATTATTAAACTACAATATATAAAATCTATGTGAACATTTCACTATTTAATGCGATTTTAGTTAAATAAAACCAAACAAAAACTTAGTCTAGGAGACTTTATCTGGATCTAAACTTTCATATATCGAGTTTTCAGAAATGTACTCAGGGGCAAGCTTTTTAATCACACTCACCAACTTCATATTCATCTGCTTTTCAGCTTCTGTAAAGTCAAATTTAATTAAATCCTTGATAATAACCTCGAAATTTTCGATTTTATTATCGCGTACCTGTGCTTTTAGTATCTTCTCATGATGTGTTTGCAATGTGTTTTCACCATCGGCCAACAGTTCTTCAAAAACCTTTTCCCCCGGCCGTAAACCGACAATCTCAATGTCAATATCTTTTGGGTAATGCAAGCCACTCAACTGGATCATCCGTTTGGCAAGGTCATAAATTTTGACGCTTTCCCCCATATCAAATACAAAAATTTCTCCCCCCTCACCCATCACTCCTGCTTCTAAAACCAACTGGCAAGCTTCTGGAATTGTCATAAAATAGCGCGTCACTTCTTTATGCGTCACCGTCAGTGGGCCACCTTTTAGGATTTGTTTTTTAAATAACGGAATTACAGAACCATTACTACCCAACACATTTCCAAATCGTGTGGTGATAAACTTTGTCTGTTTGTGTTTTTTGGACATTCGCGACACATAAAGCTCTGCTATACGTTTTGTCGCTCCCATTACATTTGTCGGATTGACAGCTTTATCAGTAGAAACCATCACAAATTTCTCAACTTGATACTTAATGGCGCAATCAACAATATTCATCGTTCCCTTTATATTGGTGCTAATCGCCTCACAAGGGTTATCTTCCATTAATGGCACATGTTTATAAGCTGCCGCATGATATACCACATCGGGTTGATA
>JAKDUG010000195.1 GCA_030457805.1 Psychroflexus sp. | reverse complement strand
ACTTCAAATCAAAACTGCTATGAATTCTTTATCTTTGGCGATTGATTAAAATTGAAAAATTATGAATAAAAATACAGTTTTAGCATGGGCAACATTCATTATGGTTGTTGTTGGACTATGCCTAATTGCTCTCGGCGCTTTTCGTTATAATGACGTAGCAGGCTGGGGCTTTGCAGCTGTCGGAATTGGATTTTTTGCCATCGCATGGGTTTTTAATGCACTAAAAGGAAGAGTTTAAAAAGTATAGTACAATAATATTATGGAAGATAAGAAAGTTATATTTTCAATGTCTGGTGTGAGTAAAACCTATCCAGGTTCATCGAAACCAGTGTTAAAAAACATTTATCTCAGTTTCTTTTATGGAGCTAAGATTGGGATTCTAGGACTCAACGGATCAGGGAAATCGACCTTGATGAAAATCATTGCAGGACTAGAAAAAAACTATCAAGGTGATGTTGTTTTCTCTCAAGATTATTCAGTGGGTTACCTCGAGCAGGAGCCTAAATTAGATCCTGAAAAAACAGTGATTGAAATTGTGAAGGAAGGCGTTGCTGATGTTGTCGCTATTCTGGATGAATACAACAAAATCAATGATGATTTTGGTTTGCCAGAGGTGTATGAAGATGCTGATAAAATGGAAAAACTCATGGATCGTCAGGCAATTTTACAAGATAAGATTGATGCCACGAATGCATGGGAACTCGATAATAAATTAGAAATCGCGATGGATGCGCTACGCACTCCTGAAGCTGATAAAAAAATTGGCGTGCTTTCTGGTGGTGAAAAAAGACGTGTGGCACTTTGTCGTTTATTATTAAAAGAGCCAGATGTATTGCTACTTGATGAGCCGACAAACCACTTGGATGCTGAGTCTGTTCATTGGTTAGAACATCACTTACAGCAATACAAAGGAACAGTCATCGCTGTGACTCACGACCGTTATTTCTTGGATAATGTAGCAGGTTGGATTTTAGAGCTCGATCGCGGTGAAGGTATTCCTTGGAAAGGAAATTACTCATCTTGGTTAGACCAAAAATCTAAACGTATGGCTAATGAGCAAAAGCAAGCTTCTAAACGTCAGAAAACTTTGGAGCGTGAGCTCGAATGGGTGAAGATGGCGCCAAAAGGACGACAGGCTAAACAAAAGGCACGACTGAAAAACTACGATAAATTGATGAGTCAAGATCAAGAAAAGCTTGACGATAAATTAGAAATATATATCCCTAACGGACCGCGTTTAGGTACAAATGTGATTGAATCCAAAAATGTCAGCAAGGCTTATGGAGACAAATTGCTTTATGATGATTTGAATTTCAAGCTTCCACAGGCTGGGATTGTAGGTGTTATCGGACCAAATGGGGCTGGTAAAACAACAATCTTTAAAATGATCATGGGTGAAGAAAAACCTGATAAAGGAGAATTTGTTGTCGGTGAAACGGCTAAAATCGCTTACGTGGATCAAAGTCATTCTAATATTGATGCTGAGAAATCAATTTGGGAGAATTTTAGTGAAGGTCAAGATATGGTGATGATGGGGGGCCGTAAAGTCAACTCGAGAGCTTACTTGAGTCGTTTTAATTTCTCTGGAAGTGAGCAGAATAAAAAAGTTGATACTTTGTCTGGAGGTGAACGCAACCGTTTGCATTTAGCCATGACTTTAAAAGAAGAAGGGAACGTTCTTTTGCTTGATGAGCCAACCAACGATCTTGATGTGAACACGCTCCGTGCTTTAGAAGAAGGTCTGGAGAATTTTGCAGGCTGTGCCGTTGTTATTTCTCACGACAGATGGTTCTTAGATCGTGTTTGTACACATATCTTAGCTTTTGAAGGTGACTCCCAGGTGTATTTCTTCGAGGGAAGTTTTAGTGACTATGAAGAAAATAAGAAACAACGTTTAGGCGGAGATATCATGCCAAAACGTATCAAATACAAAAAGCTTGTTCGTTAATTGAATGGGTGGATTTGTAATAAAAGCTGTTTAGAAAGACCTTGATAATGTTTTTTTGAACAGCTTTTTTTTAGTCTCTTTTTTTGCGGTGTTTCCAACGTTTATGTGTCCAAAGGTAGAGTTCAGGTTTTTTTCTGATTTGCTCTTCAGTCAATTTCAGAAATTCATCGGTGATTTCGTAATCCTCGTATTCTGAGGAGTTGACAGCAATTGTTTTAAATGTGCAGGTGTAATAACCGCGTTTAACCTTGTCAATAGCAGCAAAAACAACAGGTGAATCAAACCTTTTTGCTATGAGTTCAGCACCAGTATGGACAGGAACATAAACGCCCATAAACTCATTCCAATGAAAGGCTTTTTGTGGTTTTGGAGATTGGTCAGAAATAAACCCACTGATGGATAATTCGTTGTTGCGCTTTGATTCTGTGAGAATTTCAATCGTTTCTTTAGTCGTGATTAATTCTGTATTAAACTTAGCGCGAATTTCTTTGACTAACTTATCAAAATGCTTATTTTTTAGACGCTTGTAAATGCCGTAACCTTTAGATTCTATAAAAGATTGCATGATGAAAACCCATTCCCAGTTGCCGTAGTGTGAAAGCATGAGTACAATATTTTTATTTTGTTTTTCAAATGCAGAAATGGTTTCTATATTTTCAAATTGGAATCTCTTTTTAAGATTTTCCTCAGAAATGTGCATTGATTTAATGGCTTCAAAAATCAAATCACATAGGTGTTTGTAAAATCGGCGTTCAATTTTCTTTCTTTCTTGTTCAGTTTTCTCTGGAAAAGCGAGTTTAAGGTTTGCTTTGACCACTTTTTTTCTATAGCCAAACAGCGTGTACACAAGAACAAAAACAATATCTGAAATAAAATAGAGCAGCGGGAAAGGCAAGATTGAGATAAGCTTGAGAAGTGGATAGACAATGTAGAAAGCTAGTCTTTGCATGTATCAAAATTTGTGCAAAGATAAGTATATTTGTCTGCTAAACTAAACTTATGAATAATTTAGACGTGACGACGATTTTAATTATAGCTGCAAATGTGCTGATGTCTTTCAAGGGATTTAAGGACATTTCATTTTTTGATCGCTATAAATTTCAAATTTCAGGGTTACTGTCTGGTGAGAAAATCAGGATGCTCTCTGCAGGTTTTCTTCATGTTGATACAACACATCTTTTTGTCAATATGCTGACGCTTTATTTTTTCGCTGATACGGTAGTGGCTTATGTTGGACAACTTGGCTTTTTGTTGATCTACTTTGGGAGTTTGCTACTCGGCAATCTTTTATCTTTTCTCTTTCATAAAAAAGAACCTTACTATACAGCTGTTGGCGCAAGTGGAGCGGTAATTGGCGTTTTGTATGCTGCTATTTTACTACAACCAGATATGATGTTAGGTCTTTTCTTTATTATTCCAATTCCTGCATACGTCTTCGGAATTGGGTATTTACTGTATTCTATTTGGGGTATGAAAAGCAATCGAGACTCCATAGGCCACGATGCACATTTTGGTGGCGCAATGGGAGGCTATGTTTTTACGATACTTTTGGTACCTGCTGTTTTAACGCAGCATTTGTTCATGGTTATTTTATTAGCCGCACCGATTCTTCTCCTTTTTATTTTAAAATTCTTTAAGAAAATTTAATTTAGACTCATATTCCTATTATATGTTTTTAATTCTGTAAAGTCACTATTCTAA
>JAKDUG010000194.1 GCA_030457805.1 Psychroflexus sp. | reverse complement strand
TCCATAATGGGCATGTGATAATCCATAATGACGACATCAAACTCTTGAGGTTCTGACATAATTAACAATGCTTTTAAACCGCTATCGGCTTCTTCGACTTCGATGTCTTTTCTTTCCAGCATGCGTCGTAGAATTCTACGATTGTTGGTGTTGTCATCCACAATCAGCACACGTTTAATTTCCTCTAATGCAATATCAATTTCTTCATTTTCAACTTTAAAATCTATGTCAAAAAAGAAATTGCTACCTTTACCTTGTTCACTTTCCAAATGTAATTCACTGTTGGCCAATGCTAATAAATCATTAGAAATAGTCAATCCCAAACCCGTACCGCCGTATTTTTTAGTAATACTCCCATCTTCTTGAGAAAAAGCTTGGAAAATCTCCTGCTGCTTATCTTTATGGATTCCAATCCCTGTATCGCGTATTCCAAAACGCAATTTCATCTTTCCATTTTCATAATTCTTGACAGTTTTAACGTACAATGTTATTTCTCCTTTTTCGGTGAATTTCAATGCATTTCCCAGAAGGTTAACTAAAATTTGTTTTAAACGCATAGCGTCTGCCCAAATATAACAAGGGATATCATCATCGGTGTCAATTAACATTTCCAAGCCTTTCTTGTTCATATCATAGGCGACAATATTGAAAGATTCAGCAATCACTTCCTCCACCTCAAGTTTATCGACAGCCAATTGCATATTTTTACTTTCCATCTTGGAAAAATCAAGAATATCGTTGATGATGCTATATAATGAAACTCCAGACTGGTTGATGATTTCTAAATATTGTTTTTGAGTATCATCTAAATTCGTAGCCAGAGCCAATTCTGTAAATCCAATAATACCGTTCAACGGAGTTCGAATCTCGTGACTCATATTTGCTATAAATTCAGATTTTGCCAAATAGGCTTGTTCTGCATCCTCTTTGGCTTTTTGAAGATCTTTATCCAGTTTCTTGCGTTCTGTAATGTCGAGCACATTTGCCAAAACCTGTTTATTTCCAGCCGAATCCTCGGTAAACGTACTCATAAAATACCAAATGGCTTTTTCTCCATTTTTTTTAGTAATCAAGGTTTCTCCTGCAGCTTGACCGTTTTTTTGTATGGTTTGTAAGTAAGCTCTTATTTCCTCGTGCCACTCAGGAGCGATGAGGTCAAAAAGAGAAGATCGGTGCATTTCTTGGCTAGAGAACCCCGTATTTGTCAGTCCCGCTCTATTTACGTCTATAAAATTTCCTTCTAGGTCATGCACACTTAAAATACCTTGTACGTTGTCAAATAAATTGTGGTATTTTTTTTCACTTTTTTTAAGCAGTTGTTCTCTTTTTACAAATTCAGTAACATCACGACCTATAACAAATATCAATTTAGTTTCTGTCTCGGGAGTACAGGTCCATTCAATCCACTTTAATCCGTCGTGTTTGGTTTTATACCGGTTCGTAAAATTGACAACTGATTTACCTCTGCGAAGTTTCCGCATGACTGCAATGGTTTCTTCCACATCTTCGGGGTGAACAAAATCGATGAACGGCGTTTCCATAAATTCGGTAGCTGTCCAACCAAGGGCTTTGGTATAACCAGGGTTTATTTTAATGAATTTTCCTTCAAAAGAAGTGATTCCTATTAAGTCACTAGAGAGATAGAACAAGTTATCAAGATTACTCAAAAGCTGTTCTTTGACTTTAATCGCAATACATTGGCTTATTTGCTTTATAGAACGGTTGATTATAGATAGGTCTACGTCAGTTAAAATGCGTTCTTTTTTGTCAAATATGTCTATACTTCCTTGTATGACTCCATCAGAATCTAAAATGGGAAAAGACTTATAAAATTTTACATCAAGTTTTTCTTTTGCCAAAAATTTGAAATCTACAAAGTGACGCTGACTATTCTCTTCAAATTTTAGGACTTGATCCAATGGCCATGTCTTTTTAATAGAATCCTTATTGCTAGAAATAACATAAGCTTCTTGATTTTCAAAGGCAGTAATTGTACATAAAGCTATATCGGTAATATGCACAATGGAAAAAATAATATAATCGAAAACATCAGCATATCGTTGATGAAGTATTTGATAACGGTTGATTGCGTTTTCTGAACTTAGTTTTTCTTTCATATTTACTTTGTTCATAGGGTTTGTTTAAAGTCTTTAAAGTGCGGTAAAACTATAGATAACATTAATAGAATAGGTGGTTTTTTCTTTAGCAACCAAGGTTTGTGCAGCATTTGACGGAATGGTATATTTCATATTCAAATCCTTGTCCAAAACGGGAGCTCCATTGCTTAAGATTTTTTGTGGCGTAGTCGATAAAGCTACTTGCTGGGAACCTCCATCGACTCCCACTTGTAAAATAGATGCAGGAACAGTAGATTGGATCCCCGTTCGCTTAAAAAAAGGAACATCCGATTTCACGTAGAGCTCATAAGCTTCATTGTTGGAAAGCTTTAATTGGTTGGGAATTATTTTCGTTAGTCCATTTTGATATTGCGCCGCGGTATTAAATTCAAAATTAACTTCATTGCCCAAATTTGGAATTGTAATTTCTGAAAGCGGCAGTACTTTTAAAGTATAGTTGACGTTGTGGTGTGCAGCAACACTATTATCTGTGCTTTTTGCATTTAAATTTACCTGAAACTTATACGTACCGGCTTGAAAGAAATAGTTTTTAAAATCGGCTTTTGATAGGGATAAATTTAATTGAAAGCCATTCCTATTGCCGTTCTCTACCGTAAAACTATTGCCTGATATGAAATTCTTATCTACTGAAGACAAAGGTAAAGTGCTGATTTTTGGATGATTTCCTCCTAGCTTCAGCAGAGAGATGTTACGTGTTTCTTGTACTCCATTATTGGAAGTAAATTGAATATTGGAGGAAGCTGTTTTGGCAAACAAATTAAAATCTACGGTGTTGCCCAAATCAAAAGTTCCTATATCCCACAGCACTTCTGAAGGAGCGGTCCTATAGGTATTAAGAGAACTTATTTCTGTGTAAGCTGTGTTGTTCCCCGTGAGCCAGGATATAGCTTTTGGAATCGACAAAATGGCGTAGAAAGAATCTGGACTAAACTCAATGGTGTAAAAACCATTTACCCCATAATTATGGGTAATCTGTATGGAATAGTCTCCTGCGTGGTACGCATGATTTGTGAATGCATTAGAGGGTATTTTAAATGAAAAATCTATATTTCCAGGTGTATAGGTTGAATAAATAGTAGGATGATACCATGTTTGGTTGGAGGTCGTTAACCATTTATATCCCGGCCATTTATCACCCCAATGATAGCGTGGAAGCTGTCCGCCAATACTTGCCAATCGCCAAAGAAGAACAGAGGTTGGTAAAGAGAATCCTGGCGAGCTTGTGTGAATAAAATTATTCCCAGACGTAGATCTGATTGTTGGATTTATAGCACCAGCTCTCCAATGTGAACTTCCTTGAGTATTCATGACTGTTTGCACCGAGGTAAACTCGGCATGATTAAAAATATTTTGGACGGGTATCATAATGTTGACGTCCTGTGCCTTTACTACAAAGCTGTTGCTCAATAATAATAAAGCTCCCAAAACAATCCAATTATATGTTTTCATGGCATTTATATTTTTAAAATTTCTTTACTTTAATTTCCGTGTTCTTCTTTTTGTATTTGAAAATCAAGGCTTCAGGATAATT
>JAKDUG010000193.1 GCA_030457805.1 Psychroflexus sp. | reverse complement strand
CACAATAGTTTTGCAGCTTAATGTTAAATTGATTTTCTTACTGTTTTAATTATTTTATGCTTTTAGTCACTTAAATTTTTAATTCTAAATTTGTCAAAACAAAATTAATCATGGATTCAGTCTCTGTTTTTTACCTTATTGTCGGCCTGATTTTAGCTGATTACATCTTTGATTTGTATGTGTCTATTTTAAACGCTAAACATTTTAATGATCCGGTACCACCGCTCTTAGCAGATGTTTATGATACAGCGGAATATCAGAAATCACAGCGTTATAAAAAGAAACAACTCAGGTTTGGTTTACTGCATTCTGGGTTTAATCTTTTATTGATTCTTGGCTTCATATTTTCAGATGGTTTTTTATGGTTACACCAGTTTTCAACACAACTTTTTGATCAGCCTATCGCTGTGAGTCTAGTTTTTTTTGGATTTCTTTTTGGCGCTTCTTTCCTACTGAGTCTTCCATTTAGTTATTACGACACTTTTGTGATTGAAGAAAAATTTGGTTTTAACCGCAGCACACAGAAAACATTTTGGCTCGATCAGTTGAAGAGTTTAGCTTTAACAATCCTTGTCGGTGGGCTCGTTTTAGGTTTGATTAACTGGTTTTACCTTCTTCTCGGTCTTGATTTTTGGTGGTTTGCATGGCTGTTCATAGCGGTGATTATTGTTTTTATGAATTTATTTTACTCAAAATTAATTGTGCCAATTTTTAATAAACTCAAACCTTTAAACGCGGGTGAATTGCGTGAGAAAATTGAAAATTACGCCACAAAAGAAAATTTTAATCTCGATAAAATTAATGTCATTGACGGCTCAAAACGCAGCTCTAAAGCCAATGCTTATTTTTCGGGATTTGGTTCACAAAAACAAGTCACTTTATACGATACACTCATTGAGAAATTAACGGCAGATGAAGTTGTGGCTGTTTTAGCACATGAAGTTGGACATTATAAAAAAAAGCATATCATTTTTAATTTGCTGATGGCTTTGCTTTCAACGGGTTTAACTTTTTTTGTGCTTTCACTTTTTATCAATCTACCTGTTGTCAGTCAGGCTTTTGGTGTTGAAAACCCTAATTTTCACATTGGTTTGGTCGCCTTTAGTTTTATCTATGCGCCAGTCAATACTGTGTTAGGAATAGTCACTAATATTGTGTCACGTAAATTTGAATACCAAGCAGATGATTTTGCAAAAGCAACACATTCTGCGACCGATTTGATGCATGGTTTAAAGAAACTATCTCGCGATAGCTTATCGAATCTAACACCACACTCTTTAAATGTGTTTTTAAACTATTCGCACCCAAGTTTGCATCAACGATTTAGAAATTTAAAAGAGAATGCTTAATTTTAGCAACCGAGCTATTGAAAATGATATATGGAATTAACCGAAGAATTTTTAGAAAAAGAAAATAAAGCGATTGCACAAGAGTACAGAGAGCTGTTGCGCATTAGCTATCGTAGCTTGACTGATGAGGAAAAGGTTCAAATCCGTAAGGCTTTCGAAACAGCAGTTGAGGCACATAAAGATCAGCGCAGAAAGTCTGGTGAAGCTTATATCTTTCATCCGATTGCTGTCGCTAAAATTGTCGCTGCTGAAATTGGCTTGGATGCAACATCAATTACCGCCGCTTTATTGCATGATGTGGTTGAAGATACGCCTTACACATTGACAGATATTGAGCATATGTTTGGAGAAACTGTCGCGCGTATCGTTGATGGACTGACCAAGATTTCTTCCTTGAAAAGTGATGGTGATATTTCCCTACAAGCTGAAAATTTCAGAAAAATGTTGCTCACACTGAATGATGATATTCGTGTGATCATTATTAAAATTGCTGACCGTCTGCACAATATGCAAACCATGGATGCCATGCGGCCTGATAAGCAAGTTAAGATAGCTTCAGAAACGCTTTTCATCTATGCACCTTTAGCGCATCGTATAGGGTTGTACAATATCAAAACCGAATTGGAAGATTTGAGTTTAAAATATACAGAGCCTGATGTGTACAATGATATCTTGAGTAGAATAAAAGACAGTAAGGAGGATCTAGATGCGTATATAGATGATTTTTCACAACAAATAAAAGAGGTTTTAGATCAGGAAAATATTGATTGCGATATTAAAGGCCGGCATAAATCGATTTATTCTATTCGAAAGAAAATACAAGCACAAAACATCAGTCTGGATGAGGTTTATGACAAGTTTGCGATTCGAATTATATATGACTCAACACCAGATGAAGAGAAGTTTTTAGCCTGGAAAATTTACTCTATTGTTACAGATTTTTATCGGCCTAATCCAACGCGCTTACGCGATTGGATTTCCTCACCAAAATCTACAGGTTATGAAGCTTTACATATTACAGTGATGGGGCCAGAAGGGCGTTGGGTTGAGGTGCAGATCAGAAGTGCTCGCATGAATGAAATAGCTGAAAAAGGTTATGCAGCACATTACAAATATAAGCACGGTGATAATGTGGAGGAGCAAGGTTTGGATGTATGGCTCAATAGACTTCAGGAGGCACTAGAAAACAATAAACTCAATGCCGTTGATTTCGTAGAGCAGTTCAAACTCAACCTCTACGCCAAAGAAATATTTGTTTTTACGCCACAGGGAGATTTAAAATCTTTACCCAAAGGTGCTACTGCTTTAGATTTTGCTTTTACGATTCATACAGATATTGGGATGCAAACACGAGGAGCAAAAGTCAATGGCAAAATTGTCCCATTGAGTCGTGTCTTAAAGTCGGGTGATCAGGTAGAAATTATCACCTCAAAGAATGCAAAGCCAACCAAAAACTGGCTTGACTTCACACACACAGCCAAGGCGAGATCAAAAATTAAATCAGCTTTAAATGCGACTAAAAAACAAGTTGCAAACGATGGGAAAGAGATTCTGAAACGCAAGTTGAAATCTCAGAAAATTGATCTTAATGAACGAACCGTCAATGAGATGGTGAGTTTCTTTAAGCTCAAAACAAGTCAGGATTTATTTTACCGCGTTGGTATTGGAACGATTGACAATATTGCAATTAAGGATTATGCATTTTCAAAAAGCAATGCTTTTGTATCGTTTTTTAAGAGTAAAATGCGGCGCACGCCAAAAACGCATGTCAATCAGAATAGTCCTGATGAAATCACGGATAAATTTGATTTACTTGTCATTGGTGATGATGAACAAAAACTAGATTACAGCCTGGCAAATTGCTGTCATCCAATTCCTGGTGATCAAGTTTTTGCTTTTACAACAGCTTCTGGCGAAATTAAAATACACAAGAAGGATTGTCCAAATGCAATACAATTACAAAGTAATTATGCGTATCGTATTCTTAAAGCAAAATGGATAGATTCAACGCAGGAGGAATTTAATGCAAGTATTAAACTAACCGGAATTGATGGCTTGGGTCTATTGAGTGATATTACAGCTGAGATTTCAAAGAACATGACAATCAATATGCAGAGTATTTCTTTCAAGAGTAATGATGGTGTTTTTGAAGGCAGAATCGTCGTGAGAGTTAAAAACAATTTAGAAGTTAATCGAATTCTAGATCGCCTCAAAAAAATAGAAGGGATTGATAAGGCTTCACGAGAATAAAAACTTAAATTTGCAACATGGCTACAAAAAAAAATATTAATAACGATCAAGCTGTCGTCAAAAATGTTTTTACGAA
>JAKDUG010000192.1 GCA_030457805.1 Psychroflexus sp. | reverse complement strand
AATCAAGGCTATTCAAGAAACTTTGCACGGTCTGAAGTTAATTGAGAACTTAAACGCAGAACCAAAATATATCTTTTAAAAAATAAGACGCAACCTTTTTAATAAAATTGTATCTACTTATTAAATCTATTACTGAATGCTTTTAACAATCGGAATAATTATAGCTATACTCATCCTTGTCAACATTTTATTGTTGATCTTTAGCTGTAATCCATCTGAAAATGAAGAGAATAAACAAAAAACCGCTGTTAAACCTGTAGCGCCAAAAGGACTCCAGAATAAAAAGAGTAAATATATTCTTTACGCCGATAAATAGTTCACCAAGAAATGGGTTGCTGATTACGACCTATTAAATCCGTATTCGCTTGAGAAAAATGTTTGTTACCAAACCAATAGCCCCGATTTGCTGATAAAGGAGATGGATGCCCAGACTCTAAAATCAAATGTTTTTCTGAATCAATTAATTTTACTTTTTTCTTTGCAAAACCTCCCCACAGCATAAAAATTAAATCTTCTCTTTCTTCTGATAAAACCTGAATGACTTGATTTGTAAAAAGCTCCCACCCCTTATTTTTATGACTTCCTGCTTGATGTGCTCTCACACTCAAAACAGCATTGAGCAATAACACACCTTGTGAAGCCCAATTCTCGAGATTGCCATGCAACGCAGTTTTCACCTCTAAATCTGATGCTATCTCTTTAAAAATATTCTTTAAAGACGGTGGAATTGTCGATGATTCTGGAACAGAAAAAGCCAAACCGTCAGCCTGATCATCGTTATGATAAGGGTCTTGTCCCAAAATAACAACCTTGACTTTATCAAAAGGCGTCAATTCAAAAGCCTTAAATAATGTCGACATTTTTGGGAAACACTGATGATTTTGATATTCATTCGTCACAAAAGACATCAAGTTTTTGAAATAATCTTTTTCAAATTCATCATTTAAGATTTTTTTCCAGCTTGTCCCTATCTCAACATCCACGATTTCAGTATTTTTGTGCATTGCGAATGTAGCCAAACTTATGATAAAAATTAAACAGAAGACTTTACAAGATTTAGAATTTGATCGTGTTAGAATTCAATTAAGTGAATTCTGTGTCACAGATATCGGACACCAAAAAGCTTTAGACCTCAAGCCTTTTCATCAAAAAACTGATCTTCTTACCGAAATCAAATTAACCGAGGAATACAAATCATCTGAGTTTGAAGAAAAACCAATTCCCAACCACGGTTTTGAGGCCATTACAGAAGAAGTAAAGCTGCTCCAAATTGAAGGCTCCAAATTAGAACTTTTGGGGTTTAGACGTCTCAACAGTATTTCACAAACAACCAATACGCATCTTTTATTCTTTAAAAAATTTCAAGAACTCTATCCGCAGCTTTATAAAAAAGCTAGTGAAATTGAATACACGGAGGCTGTTGTCAATAAAATCAAATCAATTATTAATCGTTTTGGTGAAATTCGCGATGATGCCTCGCCACAACTTCAACGTTTAAGAAGAGAGATTAACTTCACCAGAGGAAAATTAAGTTCTAGCTTTTCAAAAGCTTTAGCCAAGTACAACTCTTATGGTTATCTCAGTGATATCAAAGAGTCTTTGGTTGATAATGTTCGCGTTTTGGCAGTGCCAGCCATGCACAAACGCAAGGTCAAAGGCAGCATGCTCGGCAGTTCAAAATCAGGAAATATCATTTATATTCAACCTGAAGAAACGCATGCAGCAGAGCGTGACTTAGGCAACTTGATGTATGAAGAAAAAGAGGAAATCAATAAAATTTTAAAGGAGCTCACGGAATTCATCAGACCTTTTGCCGAATTATTTTTAGACTATCAAGATTACCTCAGTGCCATTGATGTGATTGCCGCCAAAATAAAATATGCAGAACTCTACGACGGATTGCTTCCAAAGGTATCTGATCAAAAAGAGATTTATATCAAGGATGCTTATCACCCACTTTTACTCATTAATCACAACAAAAACAACAAAAAAACCTATTCGCAAGATATCAGCCTGAATGAAGATCAACAAATCATTGTCATTTCTGGACCAAATGCAGGTGGGAAAAGTATCACTTTAAAAACCGTTGGTTTACTGCAAGTGATGTATCAAAGTGCCATGCCAATTCCTGTTCATGAATATTCGCGCATGAGTATTTTTGATAAAGTTTTGACAGACATCGGAGACAATCAAAGTATTGAAAATCATTTAAGCACTTATAGTTATCGCTTAAAAAATATGCGTAAATTCATCAAAACTTGTGATGCCAAGACTATGTTCCTCATTGATGAGTTTGGAACTGGAACAGATCCAGAATTAGGAGGTGCCTTGGCTGAAACTTTTTTAGAAGTATTTCATGAAAAAGGCGCCTATGGAATTATCACAACGCATTACGCCAACTTAAAAACCATGGCTAATGAAAACCCTGCAATTGTCAATGCCAATATGATGTTTGACAACAATAGCTTAGAGCCTATTTTTAAACTCAAATTAGGGGAAGCAGGAAGTTCTTTTACATTTGAAGTGGCACAGAAAAATGGCATCCCATACAGCATTATTAATCGCTCTAAAAAGAAAGTTGAGCGTGGAAAAATACGCTTTGATAAAAGTATTGCCAAACTTCAACAAGAGCGCTCTCAACTGACAAAAACAAAACACAAACTCGAAACGGCAGCAACACAAGCTGATGATGAACAAAAGAAATTAGACGAAAAAAATGCACGGATTCAACAGAAATTAGAAAGCTACCAAGAACTATATGACTCCAATCAAAGGCTTATCAGCATGGGTGAAAAAGTCAATAGCATATCTCAGCAATATTTTAATAATAAAGACAGAAAGCAGTTGATTTCTCATTTTTTAAAATTGGTAGAAAAAGAAAATTCTAAACGCATTAGATTGTCAAAGCAAGAAGAAAAAAAGAAAAACCAAGCTGATAAGAAAGTTAAAAAAGAGGTTGAAGAAAAAGTAGAACACATCCGAACCAAAAAGAAAAAAGAGAAAGAGATCTCAGAAAAAGATGGCACTCAGAAACAGCAAAAAGCTGCAATTTATGAAGGAGATAGTGTCAGGATTATCAATGGCAGGGCTGTTGGCACAATTGAGAAATTTGAAAAAGACAAAGCCATTGTCAATTACGGGATGTTTACCACCTCAGTATCTCCAGCTGAATTAGAACTCGTTAAACGCGGACCACATGGAACTTCCAAAAAATAAACAAATTGTTTTGTTTGATGGCATCTGTAATTTATGCCATGGCGCAATTCAGTTTATCATCAAAAGAGATCCTAAGAATAGATTTGTTTTTGCCTCATTGGATAGCGAAATTGGTCAAAAATTACTTGCAGAACGCGGTATTGATAGAGACAAAGTAGATTCGATTGTTCTGATTATTCCCGATGATGCTTATTTTATAAAATCAGATGCTGCTCTTGAAATCTCAAAATCATTATCTGGAATTTATTCCGCTTTACATTATTTGTCATTTTTACCACAAAATTTTAGAGATTTCATTTATGACAGAATAGCAAATAATAGGTATCGTATTTTTGGAAAAAAAGAGGAATGTCCTTTACCGACGCCTTCTCAGAAAGAAAAATTTTTATCCTAAATCAGCTAGTTCATAAACGAAAATATTATAAAAAATAGAAGTCCGTCATTGCTGACGGACTTCTTCCCTA
>JAKDUG010000032.1 GCA_030457805.1 Psychroflexus sp. | reverse complement strand
TTATTCTATTGCTTATCTGTATAATAACAGAACTTTATCAATTGAAAAGAGTGTGCAAATGAGAAGGTCTTTGAAAGACATGTAATAATTCTGTTTGTGTTTATTTTGCTGCTTTAAACTGAAATCAGAGACATTTAATCCGTGCGAGAAGTTCTGAACATTGTTTCTAAAAGAAAAGCAATAGAAATAACTAAAGTGCAGCCGAAAATATTTAGCCATAAATAAGGCATCCAGTCACTGAAATAACCAATAATAACAATGATTTGTGTAAGAATTGCAGCGGTGAAAACAGCTTTGCTATTGATGAATTTAAAGAAAAATGCCAAGAGAAAAATACCCAAAACATTACCGTAAAAAATAGAACCAATAATATTGACAAGTTGAATAAGGTTGTCAAATAAACTGGCTGTACTGGCAATCAAAATGGCTAAAATCCCCCAAACTAAAGTGAGCATTTTTGAAACATTGACATAGTGCTTATCTGTTTTGCCAGCAATATTTCTTTTGTATAAATCAATTGTGGTTGTCGAAGCTAAAGCATTGAGTTCAGAGGCTGTTGATGACATGGCAGCGGAGAGAATCACAGCGATCAGAAGGCCGATAAGGCCACGTGGTAGATTGTTTAAGATGAAGTGGATAAAGACGTAATCTTTGTCATTGGTTTCAACATCTTCGTCAGCTTGAGCAATTAAAGCAGCAGCAGATTCACGTAAATCTGATTCTTGATCGTTTAGGTTTTTGAGTTGTATTTTTTGATCAGTATTGAGATGGTCATGTGTTTTTAAAACACTTGTAACTGATCTTTTCTGGTGCTCAATATTTTTTAATGTATTTGTCAATTCAAGATATTCTTCTTGATGAGACGACGCCATTACAGCATCTTCTGCAGCTGGATTGAAGTTTAGTGGTGCCGCATTAAATTGATAAAAAACGAAAACCATGACGCCAACCATCAGTATAAAAAATTGCATCGGGATTTTGAGCATGCCATTAAAAAGCATTCCCATCTGACTTTCACGCATGTTTTTTGCAGAAAGATACCTTTGCACTTGGCTTTGGTCTGTTCCGAAATAGGAGAGTGCCAAGAAAGTTCCACCGATCAAGCCACTCCAAAGCGTGTACCGATTTTCCAAATCAAAAGATAAATCAATGGCCTGTAGCTTGCCATTCGAACCCGCAATTTTGAGAGCATTACTAAAGGTGATGTCGTCAGGTAGATAATAAATAATTAAAATAAAAGTGGTGATCAGGCCAATAAAGATCACGGCCATTTGTTGTGTTTGCGTCACGCTAACAGCTTTTGTACCACCAGAAACCGTGTAGATAATCACAAGAAGACCAATGATGATATTGAGGTAAAGTAGGTTCCAGCCTAAAACAGCAGAAAGAATTATTGAGGGTGCAAAAATGGTAATGCCAGCGGCCAAACCACGTTGAACTAAAAAGAGTAAAGCGGTTAGTGTTCGTGTTTTTAAATCAAATCGGCTTTCAAGATACTCGTAGGCAGTGTAAACATTAAGACGGTGATAAATAGGTATAAAAACCAAACAAATGATGATAACAGCAATTGGCAAGCCGAAGTAAAACTGTACGAAACCAATGCCGTCATGAAAAGCCTGTCCGGGTGTTGATAGAAAGGTGATGGCGCTGGCTTGCGTTGCCATCACAGATAATCCAACTGTCCACCATCTTGAGGTGTTTCCTCCTTTGATATAATCTTGGACATTGTTTTGTTTTCGCGTTTTATAGACACCATAAATGATGATAAAACCAAGCGTGAGAATTAAAACTAAGCTATCAATTAACTCCATGTTTACAGATTAAATGCAGTTGAAAAAATCCATAGTAAAATGATGTAAACTGTATTTAATACAAGAACGAGGCTGAAAGACTTTCGCCAAACAAATTTTTCTTTTTTCATAAGGCAATTAAATTAACAAAAAGCTTGTAAGCGCCTTCAACATTAGCAGGTAATTCTCTGAAAAAACTTAAACCTGTATAAGTGACGCGTCCTTTTTTGTAGGGACCTGTCAACAGGCTACCTTTTTTAGGAGTCTCATCTACATCGTGTATGCTGAAAATTGGTGTTAAGTTTTTGTCCCATTCATCAGCAAAGTACAAACCGCGTTCCTGTACCCAATTTTCAAAATCTGATTTTGTTATTCTATTTGGTGTATTCAGCACCGGATGTTGCGGCTCTAAAATTGTCATTTTAGCATGCTCATCAACAACGCGATCACTTGAGATTTTAAAATCTAAGGGGAGAAATTCACTTACTTTTAAACCGCGATTGGTGTTGTATTGAATGATTAGGTGCCCGCCTTGCGCCACGAAATCTTTAAATAATTTCTGCTTGTAATCAATAGCGTCAGAAATATTATATAAGCGCAATCCAGTGATGATCACATCGTATTTTTTCAGAAGAGAAGCATTGATGTCTTTCAGAGAATAGGTGTCGACTGCAATGCCTATTGATCTTAAATTCTCAGGAACTAGCGCACCAGCACCTTTGATATAAGCGACTTTTTTCTGAGTTGTTTTAATGTTAAATTTATTGATTTGTGCCTCACTTTTCCTCACAATTGTTTGTGTGGGAATATGCGGATAAGCAATGGTTTGGGTTACTGATGCATAAGTTGAATGTCCCGTTTTTAGTTGGGCTTTTAGCGAAGTGGATTTTGCATTTTTGTTGGGTTTTACACTGAAAGTTAACTTTCTGCTTTCACCATCTTTAAGCTTTTTAATTTCAAATTCATTTGGAGAAATATGCCAATCTTTATCAGTGTTTAAACTGATGTGGGATGTTTCATCAATATCAGCATAAGCTTTGACAGTGAGTTTTATCTCTTGTGCCTTTTCTGAATTGAAGTTTAAAGTGTTGGGTGTCATTTCTAAGGAGACTTTTGGTAAAATTTTAAAATCCTTATAAACTTCACCTTGTGTCGGTGATTTGTATTTGTAAATTAAAGGCTGTTGAAAGCTGATTTTTTCTCCAAAGATGTCAAAAACAAAGTTTGCTTCAAGTTGATGAGGACTTTCTGGTAAGCCAATGAATTTTTGCTCATCTACCGTATAGGTTGAATTCTGTGGTTTTTCCTTCAGCCAATAAGGCGATGAATAGTCGAGACGATTATCGATTTCTATCGTCAAGCTGTTTTCTTGAACCTTGTTTTGTTTCAGTGACTTTAAAATCTTTGCTTCTTCCTTTTGAAGTGTAATTGATTCTAATGTGATTTGAATTGGGCTGCGATTGACAGTTTCAAAATCGACTTCAATTTTTTGTTGATGCGTCGCATTCTTTTTCTCAGCTTTTCCTTCGATAAATAGGCCTAAACTAGATTTGATTAAGCTTTTAATTTCTTTTGTTTTCTGCTGGCGCCAATAAATGTCTTCAATATTTTGAATTGCTTGATAGGCCTTGATCAGATCAGGAATGATGAGCCAAGGTTGTTGGTGATCAAACTTCTCTTCAAGCGGATTTAAGATTTGACCGATTTCTTTACCATTTTTTAAGCGTGACCAAGTGGTATTAATGCCATCAAAAAGCCCATCTGATTTGAGCTCTTTTCCTTTGATAAATTCGACATAAGTTATGTCGTCACCACGTGAGCCGATTTGTCCAAAGCCCTGTGATTGGTGTTGACTGCGACTCAGAGAAGCGATTTCATTATTTGAGAGGCCGAGAAGCGGATAATAAACCCCCGTATTAATTTCAATATAATCAGACTTATCCACTTTTTCAAAGGCTTCAGGACTGCCATAAAAATACCAAGATGTATTAAAAAATAAGCGTTTGGGTTGCCAAGGCGTCACTAGAGAAAGTTGCTCTGGATACACGTTTTTATCGGCAGCGAGTTCAAAAGCCTCATCGCTTAAAATGGCTGAAGATGTGTGGTGGCCATGTGTGTTTCCTGATTTTCGATGGTCAAAACGGTTGATGACAATATCGGGTCTAAACTTTCGAATTGCCCAAACAACATCTGCTAATACTTTTTCTCTATCCCATAATTGTAGCGTTTCCTTAGGTGTTTTAGAAAATCCAAAATCGACGGCACGTGAAAAAAATTGTTCTCCACCATCAATTTGTCGTGCTGCAAGTAGCTCTTGTGTTCGGATGAGTCCGAGTTCTTCTCCGAGTTGATTTCCGATTAGGTTTTGGCCGCCATCCCCACGTGTGAGTGATAAATATGCTGTACGTGCGTGGACTTGATTTGAGAAATAACTGATCAATGCCGTGTTTTCATCATCAGGATGTGCAGCGATATAAAGCACATTACCAAGAAAATTTAAGGCCTCGAGGTCTTGATATATTTCATCTGATGTTGGCTTTTGGGGCTGTTGGGCATAAGTGAATTGAAAAATAATAAGGCTTAAAATCAGACTCGCTAAATACTTCATATACAACTAAAATTCTAAATGATTAGATGACATCTTTCTCGATTAAAGACACTGGTTTTTGTAAAAACAGGTTATTCGGATACGTAATTAATTCATTCTCCTCTGTTCTTAAATGTAATTGGAAAGCTTTAATGTCTTCAATAACAGCTTCAATAGGAAAATCTTTATCGTGTATTTTTATTTTATCACCAATTTTATAGGGAAAATAAACAAACATGATCACGCCAGAAGTTACATTACTTAGAATGGACCAAATCGCAAACAAAGCAACCCCAATCACCGCGAAAATTGATGAAAAAGTCACAGCGACATCAGTGTAATCGACACCCCAAATGAGGAGTAGTGAGAAAATTGTCATCAGTAGAAGTAAAACATTGACATAACGCACAATTTGTCTAGAGCGCGCTTCATTTTTTTGTGTTTTTCTCGCAATTTTTAAGGCAGAAGCTCTGATGGCCAATCGGATAATCAACATGATCACGACGATAATAATCGTGAGTATGGTGGGTTTGGAAAATATATTTGAAAAGGCTTCTGGCATGTGGTTCTGGCTTGTTGAAAAACGTAAATTTATGAAAATATCAATCAAAAAAGTAGGGAAAGGAAAATTAAAAACCAGAAATATATCAGGCCTTTAACAAATCCTCAAAGGCTTCGTAGATTTTTAAAGTTGGCAAACCCATGACGTTGTAGAATGAACCTTCAATCTTTGTGACACCAATCTGTCCAATCCATTCTTGAACACCATAAGCACCGGCTTTATCAAACGGTCTATAGGTGTTGATGTAATATTCAATTTCGGTGTCGCTTAAGTCTTTGAAAAATACTTTTGTGCTATCATATGTTGAGATCAGTCTATCATCTGTTTTTAAACAAATAGATGAAATAACCTCGTGCATTTGTCCAGAAAGACTGCGGAGCATTTCTTTGGCTTCTTGTGAGTTATTAGGTTTTCCTAAAGCTTGATTCTTGTGCCATACGATTGTATCACCAGTAATGATAATTTCATCAGTTGAGACTTGTTCAAATGCTTTGGCTTTGAGTTCAGCCAAGAAAATTGCAATCTCTTCGCGTTTTAGATGTTCGGGATAGACTTCATTGACGGGGTGTACTTTAACTTTAAAATCTAATCCTAATTCTTTTAAAATTGACTGGCGCCGCGGCGAAGCCGATCCTAAAATGATATCATATCGCTGCATTTTTTGGAGTACTGTTGACATAAGTTTTGTTTAAATCCAAGTGAACAAAACTAATGAAAATAAGCCAACTAAGGCGAGAATTTTAAGGGCAAAACTCAGCCGTTTAAATTGTTTTTGCTTTTTTGCTTTTGTGATGAAATAAGCGATAATTAAAGTCGGAACAATGATGAGGGCATAACTCAATTGCAATAAATATGAGATTTGCAAAAAGTAGAAGGTGTAAAAAAATACACTGAGAATTGCGCTGATAATTAATAGGAAAAAAGCTAAGTTTTTACTGCGTTCTTTACCAGCCATGATGGGTAATGTCTGTAAGCCATCTGCGTGATCACCTTGGATATCTTCTATGTCTTTGATGATTTCTCGAGAGAGATTGATCAAAAATGAGCTGAGTGCAAAGAAATATAAAATCCGTGTCGGATGACTTTTAAAATCCAGCAAGTTAATTTCAAAACTCGGGTAGAGTAGGAGGGCTAAACTGATGAGAAGGCTTGTAGACAAGTTTCCTAATAGCAATTTTCCTTTTAAATAGTGGTTGTAAAAATGAAGGATCAAAAAAGCGAAAATATAACTACAAAATGCAAACCAATTCGAATAAATAATAGAGATCACACAGCCGATGATAACACCTGAGATTGAGAGACTCAAATAGATGTGATAAAAATAAGCTGACTTTAAAAGGGCGTGATGTTTTTTTGATTTTTGATTGACAGCATCCGTTTGCATATCGTGCTTGTCATTGATTAGATAACCACCGCAGGTGATGAGCGTAAGAGATAAGTGAAGCAAAAGGAAGATTGGAATTGAGAGGTTTTGCTCAACTCTAAAAGCAGGAAAAAAAGACCAATAAACTAAACACGCGACTAAAAAGAGCATGCTTATATTTAGTGGTCTAAATGCAAAAAACAATTTCACTTATCTGATTAGATCTTCCATTTTCCTTGAGATTTCATGACTTGCTCAATTAAATCGCGGACACAAGCGTGACCCCCATTTTTATGAGAAACGTAAAGCGAAGCAGCCTTAACTTCGTTGACAGCATCTTGCGGACAAGTTGGTAAAGCAACTTTTTGCATCGGATAAATATCAGGAATATCATCACCCATATAAGCTGTGTTTTCAGCTTTGATATCGTAAATATCAAAAAATTCTTCTAAGCATTCAACTTTATCTTGAATACCAAGATGAACGTTAGTAATACCTAAATCTTTAAGTCGTGTTCGCGTGCCTTCGTTGGTGCCGCCAGAAATAATAAGAATTTCATAACCCTCTTTGAGAGCCTTTTTTAAAGCGAAACCATCTTTGACATTCATAGATCTCAGCAATTGACCGTCAAGAGTAACACCGAGATTTCCGTCAGTTAAAACACCATCAATATCAAAAACAAAGGTTGTAATATCATTGAGGATTTGTTTATAATTTTTTTCCATAATCGTTTTGAATGTGTTTGCTGATCAACTTATAAATTTCGTGCTTGGGTTGATCTTTAAGAAGTTTAAGATGATTGTCTATTGTTTTTTTATCCTGCCGAATCGCAGGGCCTGTTTGGGCCTCAACGGCTTTTAAATCTTTTAGTTTTTCAAATGTCTCTTGGATTAAAGGTATCAAGATCTCTTCATCAATATGATTTTCAATACATAAATCTTGTCCTAATTTGAACATGTAATTACTGAAATTATTAACAAAAACAGCAGCTAAATGCATCTGGAGTCGTTTTTTTGAGCTGATCCTGTAGACGGATTCAGATATTGAAAGTGCTAAGTCTTCTAATATTTTTAAATCATCAGAGCGTTTTGCTTCAATACAAAAAGGAATCTGGGTATAATCCATCATTTTGTATTTAGAAAAACTTTGCAAGGGATAAAAAACACCAGTCCGCCCTCTTGTCTTTTGTATTTTTTTAGCGCCAGAAGTATGTGCGATCAAACATTTTTTATCTGTTAATTTTTCAAAATAAGTTTCAATTAAATCGTCTTTTAAACAGCATAAAATGAGATTGGCATCCACAAGCTCACCTAAATCTGTCGTGACTGCAGTTGTCTCTTGAAAATCTGATAAACTTTCAGAACGGTGATTGTACACCTGAACAACTTCCCAGTTTTCAAGGGGTAAAACAGCCTCGTAAAGATGGTAAGCAAGATTTCCGGTTCCAAGTATAATGAGCTTTCTCATAGCTGCAAATTTACAATTCTCTTTGATTTTTCACCACTTAAAAAATAAGAACTTCAGTTTCCTTAAAGTTTTCATAAATCGGACACCGATATCTCATTTATTGGAGCGGATATCCTTTCATTTTAAATATATTTGCTGCCACAAATTTATAGCTATGCTTCAGAAAAAAATTGCTGATATACTTTTCTCTACTAAATTAATGGCCTTTCTCTTTATTGCTTTTGCTGCTTCAATGGCTGTAGGGACTTTTGTTGAAAACTCATATGCTACAATCACGGCACGAGAATGGATTTATAACGCTTGGTGGTTTGAGGTGATCATGGTCCTTTTTGTGATTAATTTTATCGGGAATATTAAGCGACACAGATTATGGCGCAAAGAGCGATTGACAACATTGATTCTACACTTGTCATTCATTCTTATTTTAGTTGGCGCCTTCATTACACGCTATATTGGGCAAGAAGGAATTATGCCTATCCGTGAGGGAGAAGTCTCTAGTGTGATGTTGTCAGAAAAGACGTATCTCACCTCTTATATCGATGGCGAAATCGATGGCGAACCACGCCGTAAAGTCGAAGATCATCAGATCAATTTAGGGCCAAAAATCAGCGTAGGTAAAACAATACATACAGATTTTAATGGTGATCCGATTGACTTTGAAGTTGTTGGGTTTATCAAAAATGCAGAAGAGGGAATAAGAGAAACTCCGAATGGGGATTCTTACCTAAAACTAGTCGAATCTGGCGGTGGTGGCCGTCATGACCATTTTCTTAAATCCGGAGATGTTGCTAATATACACAATGTTCTTTTTGCTTTCAATAAGCAAACCGATGGTGCGATTAATATTACTGGTACAAACGAAACTGGCTTTACAATTGATTCACCCTTTGAAGGTGATTGGATGCGAATGGCGGACCAAGTGAAAGGGCAATTGGCTAAAGATTCTGTTCAGGAGTTGAAAATGCGTTCACTTTATAATATTGGTTCAATGCAATTTGTGATTCCTGAAAACACCATCAACGGTGTGGAGGATTTGGTTGAAATTGAAGATCCAATGGAGGGCGAACCTGACGGTGTCAAAGTCAAAGTGACTACAGAAAAAGGTGTAGATACGCTTAACCTTATAGGGGCACAAGGAATGGTTGAGAATTTTAAAAAGGTAAATGTTGGCGGATATGATGTGCATTTGCGATTTGGAAGTCGTGAGATTGAATTGCCTTTTTCAATTAAACTCGTTGATTTCATCGCAGAGAAACAACCAGGAACAGCAGAGCGTTCAACACCGAGTTACGCCGCTTTTATTTCAGATGTTGAAGTGATTGATGGCGGTGATACATATCCGTATAGTATCTATATGAACAATGTTTTAGACCATGGTGGATACCGTTTCTTCCAAGCTTCATTTGACCCAGATGAACTCGGGACAGTCCTTTCTGTCAACCATGATTGGTGGGGAACTTGGGTAACTTATATCGGTTATTTTTTACTTTATTTAGGATTAATGCTTATTATGTTTGATAAAAATTCGCGTTTTGGCGTTCTCAGAAAATCAATTGAAAAAATTAAAAAGCAAAAAGTGAAGCTAGCTAGTGTTCTTCTACTGTTTATCAGTATTTCTGCTTTTTCTCAAACAGAAAGTGGCAATGTTGTGGAGCAACAGCAACGGCCAGATACTGCAGTGGATTCAGTTCCTGCAGGAAATGGTCATCAGCATGAGAACTCGGCTTCTTCCATGCCGCCAGTTGTTAATGATGAGGCTGAGATTATTCAGAAAATAAAAGATAATGCTGTCCCAAAGCGACATGCTAAGAATTTTGGAAAACTCGTGATTCAAGATTTTGGTGGCCGTATGAAACCTATCAATACTTATGCTTCGCAACTTTTACGTAAATTAGGGAAGCAAGATTCTTATGAAGGACTCAACGGTGATCAGATTATGATCTCAATGTTGGAGAATCCAGTTTTATGGTATACAGCACCGATTATTAGTTTAAAAGCTGATAATGATAGTATTCATCATATTTTAGGTATTGACGAAAGAGCAAAGTATACGGCACTAATCAATTTCTTTAATCCTGATGGCAGTTATAAATTGGGAACATACCTAGAGAGTGCTTATCGCGCTAAGGTTCCGAATCAATTTCAAAAAGAATTTAAACAAGCAGATGAACGTGTGAATTTGCTTTACAATACACTGCAGGGAAAGATGCTTAAGATTTTTCCAATTCCTGAGCATCAAAATAACAAATGGTTGTCATACTCAGAGTTAGATGAAGACACTTATTTTGCAGGAAAAGATACTTTGTATACCAAAAGTGTTTTACCACTTTACCTACAGTCATTAAGGGAAGCGCGTCAAACTGATGATTATACTAAGCCTGAAAGTATATTGACAAGCATCAACAACTTCCAGCACAAATATGGAAAAGAAGTCTTACCAACAGATCAAAAGGTGAAGGTAGAAATGCTTTACAATCAGGTTGATGTTTTTAATCGCCTCTACAAATACTACTTATATCTTGGTGTTTTGATGATTGTTTTTGTTCTCATCGAAATTTTCAAACCCTCTAAACCTTTAAGAGCTGCTATTAATGTAAGTAAAGTGATCTTGGTTGTTCTCTTTATAGCTCATACAGCTGGACTCATTGCACGTTGGTATATTTCTGGACATGCGCCTTGGAGTGATGCCTATGAAAGTATGATTTATGTGGCTTGGGCAACAATGTTTTTTGGATTAGCTTTCGGTCGAAAGAGTGATCTAACGATGGCAGCTACAACATTTGTCGGATCAATTATTTTGATGATTGCTCACTGGAACTGGATGGATCCGAGTATCGGAAACCTAGAACCTGTTTTAGATTCGTATTGGTTAATGATCCACGTGGCAGTGATTGTTGGAAGTTACGGACCTTTTGCTTTGAGTACAATCATTGGTCTGCTGTCATTGTTCTTAATGATGTTCATGACAAAATCAAATAAAAAACTGATGAAACTCAATATTCGAGAGCTTTCTGTGATTAGTGAAATTTCACTGATCGTAGGGCTGGTGATGCTGACAATCGGTAACTTCTTAGGTGGCCAATGGGCCAATGAAAGTTGGGGCCGTTATTGGGGATGGGATCCAAAAGAAACTTGGGCATTGATTAGTATTATGGTTTATGCTTTTGTGGTACACATGCGTCTTGTGCCTGGGTTAAAAGGAAACTTTGTTTTTAACTGGGTTACAGTACTTGCTTTTGGTTCGATTCTGATGACATATTTTGGTGTCAATTTCTATTTAGCCGGACTGCATTCCTACGCAAGTGGAGATCAAATTATCAGCTATAAGTTTATACTCATTAGTCTTGGTGTTTGGTTACTCATCGGCTTTCTTGCCCATAGAAAGTATAAGAAATTCTATAAAAAATAAGTAACTTTTTTATTAACGTAAATTTAACGGCTTTTGATTAAACGATCAAAAGCCGTTTTTGTCTTACAATCAAACTAAAACTAAATAACGTGATTTTAAAACTGAAGGCAAGCATAGCTTTTTTCTTTCTATGCACACTAAGTATTTTCGCTCAAAACGTCAAGCTTAGCGGTAAAGTTATGGAGGCAGACCAAAACTTTCCACTTGAATACGCCACTGTATCTGTTCTCAAAACAGATTCAAAAGAAACAGTTAGTGGAACTGTAACGAATATGGATGGCGAATTTAAGTTTGACGTCCCCAAAGGTTTTTATGATGTTAAGATCGAGTACATTTCTTTTGAAACAAAGATTCTTGAGAATGTCGATATATCTGCCAATAAAAACTTGGGAACTGTCAAATTGGGTTATAAAGCTGCAGACCTTGATGAGGTTGTTGTCACAGCAGAAACAACAACAGTTGATGTACGCCTCGATAAAAAAATCTACAATATTGGTAAAGATTTAACCACTTCAGGCGCATCAATCTCTGATGCACTGGCAAACGTTCCTTCAGTAGATGTGGATGTGGAAGGTGAAATTAGTTTGAGAGGAAATGACAACGTCAGAATTTTAATCAACGGTAAGCCTTCAGCAATTGCAGGTTTTGGTTCCACAGATGTTCTACAACAATTACCTGCAGATGCTATTGAGCGTGTTGAGGTGATCACAAGCCCATCGGCGCGATATGATGCAGAAGGAACAGCCGGGATTTTAAATATTATTCTCAAACGCGATAAAACTTTAGGTTTTAACGGTTCGATTCGAGGGAGTCTTGGGACGCCATTGAAACAAAGTGTTTCGATCAATGCAAATGCGCGAACAGAGAAGTTTAACTTTTTTACGAATCTTGGGTATTCTAAAAATAAGCCAGATGGAAATGCGTATTTTGAAAACAACTTTACATCACAAAACTCAACTTTTGACAAAGTGACTGAAGACCGTGATTACAGACGCCACCGTCAGAACTATAATGCCAATATCGGATCGACATACTTTATCAATGATACCACGCAAGTGACTTTTAGTTATTTTACGCGATTTGGTGATAATGAGAATAAAACTTTCAACGATACTTACCGCTATATCGCCGATGACTTGGATAGCCGAACTTTGCGTACTGAAGAAGACAGTAGAGATCAAAACAGTCATCAATTTGCTTTAAATTTCGAAAAGAAATACGATCATGAAGGCCATAAATTAACGGCAGATGTTCAGTATTCAATTGATAACAATGAAAAGGAAAACTATATTTTAGAAGATCAGTACTTTCCATCACAAAGCAATATTGCGACTGAAGATCTGAATGAAGATAAGGATAAGAAAGAGTTTTTGGTTCAAGCTGATTATGTTTTGCCAATGGGGGAAGCGCAATTTGAAGCAGGCATTAGAGGGAATTATAAAAATGAAAAGACAGATTATGTCTTGTTTACAAAAGATGATAATAATGATATGTCTTTAGACGAATCAGTTTCTAATATTTTTGATTACGACAGGAATGTGACGGCTGTTTATTCTCAATACGGGAACAAGTTTGGCAATTTTTCATTCTTATTAGGCTTGCGATATGAACATACACAACTCAAAGGAGAAACAACACCTTATGGTGATATCAGTGATATTGAAGATTTAGTTGGAGAAGATGTAGAGCTCAATTTTAATAATAAAATGGATGATGTTTTCCCAACTGTGAACTTGACTTATGAGTTGACAGAAGGTCAGAATGTGACTTTGGGGTACAACCGAAGAATTAATAGACCACACTCTTGGTACATCAATCCATTCCCATCGCGTTCAAGTCGAACAAATATTTTTCAAGGAAATCCAAGTTTAGCACCAGCATATTCAGATGCTTTTGATATTGGTTATTTAAAACGTTGGGGGAAAGTTTTGACCTTGACAGGATCAGTTTATTACCAGAAAGAAACGGACTCATTTGAGAGAGTTCAAGAAGAAACAGGACAGACAACGACTGATGGTATTCCGATTATTCGTTCGGTCCCTATCAACTTATCAAGTAACGAACGCTACGGCGCTGAACTTGGATTGCTTTATAATCCCGCGAGTTGGATACGTCTTAATGGAAGTATCAACTATTTTAGGTTTAAGAATAAAGGTGATTTTAATGGGGGTTAACTACGATGCGACAAATGAAAGCTACTTTGCTCGTTTTAGTTCAAAGATTGATTTACCATGGAATATTCAATGGCAAACAAATGCTTTTTACCGCGGTGCAAGTGAAAACGCACAAAGTAAAACTGAACCTATGGCCTCGGTCAACCTCGCTTTTAGTAAAGATATTTTGAATAAAAATGCAACAATATCTCTCAACGTGAGTGACCTCTTTAATTCACGCAAAAGGGAAAGTCGAACGCTCACAGACGATTTTTCAACTTACAGTGAATTTCAATGGAGAAAAAGACAAATTACAGCAACTTTTGTTTATCGATTTAATCAAAATAAACAGATGGCAAAAAAGAATCAACAAAAAGATTTCGATGGGGGCGGAGAAGGTCAGTTCTGATCAAATGGCCTAATTCGTTTTTAAATTTATTGAATTTATACAGTTGAAAAGAAGCTGTTTCTAAAATTGCGATTTTATATTAATTCCCTTCGAATTGATGAAAATAAAGTGCGTTTATTAGAAGCAGCTTCTTCATTTTTTAAAGACAATTTTATCATCATACGTATTGTTTAGCTACATTTGTAGAAATACATGCGTTATGAAATACTTTCTACATATCATTTGTCTTGTTTTCATAGGGTTCCAAATGCACTCACAAATTTTGATCAATGAACTTGATTCTGATACTGAAAGCATTGATGATAAAGAATTTATCGAATTAAAAACACCATACCCAAATACGCCTTTAGATGGTTATGTTCTCGTTTTATTTAACGGTTCATCAAGTGGAGGGAATTCGAGTTACTTTGCTTTAGACTTAGACGGCTTTGTTTCCGATTTTAATGGTTTATTTGTGATTGGCGGACCTGAATTAAATCCATCACCTCAATATTTTGTCCCCATCAATACTTTCCAAAATGGAGCCGATGCTGTTGGCATTTATGAAGGTTCGAGTGATGATTTTCCCGAGTATACTTTAGCGACAACCACTGACTTAATTGATGCTTTGGTCTATGGAACCAGCGATCCAGATGCTGTTGGATTAATGAATTTGCTTGGTATCACTGAGCAAATTGATGAAGATGAAAATAATAATAAAGACTTTGAATCTATACAACGCGCCAATGATAACAGCTGGTTTGTCGCAACACCTACACCACGCGAACACAATGATGGTAGTGGTATTGATCCAATCTTTATCGATCTTGAAGTTTCTGATGAAACCCTAGAAGAAGGTGATGATTTTGAGATGACCTTTACAGCAAGTGAAGTTTTAAATGAAGACTTAGTCATTGATTTTACAATGACAAATGGAACTTTCACAACGGATGATTTTATTGGTGATACAAGTTTGACAATTTTAAATAATACCTCTTCAGTCTCTCAAAATGTTAGTATTGTTGACGATGAAGAAGATGAAGGTGATGAAATTCTTTTAATTAATGTTACTGATTTACCAGCGCCTTATATTTTGAATAATAACCGCGTTGAAATCATCATTATAGACAATGATTATGTCGTTGAAGATTATGGAACACCGCTGAATCCAACCTATAATTTGATAAGTTCTACAGCATCTACTGATTATTATGAAGAATTGAATGGCCATGCTGGCGAGGATCTGAAATCGCTTATCACGACACTTATTTCTGATAATGAAACGGTGAGAGTTCATACGTATGCAGATATCTATACGATTCTTGATGAAGCTGATAAAAGCCCACTGAATAGTAATAAAGTTTGGCTTATATACACAGAGCAAGACAAGTCAAAATACTTAAGACAAGTCGGTTCTGAAAGTTCAGGACGCTGGAATAGAGAACATGTTTTTCCGAGATCTAGAGGTGGATTTTATAGTATTGAGGATGATGGGATTGCCACAGGAATTGACTCCTATTGGACAACAAATGCTGATTCTTTACGCCATGGCAACTCAGATGCACACCACTTGAGGCCGGCTTTGTCTGCTGAAAATAGCAGCCGTGGGAATAAAAATTTTGGAGATTATACAGGGCCAGATGGAAATCAAGGAAGTTTTAAAGGTGATGTTGCCAGAGCAGTATTATATATGGAATTAAGATATAATGCGTTATCGATTGTCGAAGGATTTCCAACAACAAGTGATGCTGGGCAATTAGGCGATTTACAAACTTTATTAGAATGGCATGAACAAGATCCACCTGATGATTATGAAATGCGAAGAAATAATGTGATTTATAATTGGCAAAAAAATCGAAATCCTTTGATTGATATGCCGGATTTAGTCGATTATATCTGGGGCGATAAGTATGGAGATACTTGGTATTCAACAATGTCACAGGATGAATTCAAAACGTCAAAAATTCAAGTCTACCCCAATCCTAATGAAGGGCAAATACATATTTTAAATTTACCAGATCAAGTTGATCTTCAGGTTTTTTCTTTGACAGGACAGTTGTTATTCTCTCAGAAAAGTTTTAAAGAAAATACATTGAAATTAAATCTTGCAAAAGGAGTTTATGTTCTAAAAATTAGTTCAGAAGAACAATCCATGACACAAAAAATAATTATCGAATAAGAGTTTATGAAAGCTACTTACAAGCGCTATGTCTTAAATTTTAAAAGACCCTCAGGAACTTCAAGAGGCGTCTTAAAAACAAAAGAAACTTGGTTTCTTAAAATACAGAAGGCAGATAAAATAGGAATTGGTGAATGTGGAATTTTAAGAGGTTTAAGTGTTGATGATCGCCCAGATTATGAAGAGAAGCTTCAGTGGCTCTGCGAAAATATCAATCGTGATAAAGCTTTTTTATTTGAGACACTCAAAATATACCCATCTTTGATTTTTGGGTTAGAAATGGCTTTTAAATCTTTAGAAAGCGCACATCCATTTGAATTATATCAAACAGATTTTGTCAACAATAATCAAGGGATTCCCATCAATGGTTTAATCTGGATGGGTCCAAAAGATTTTATGCTTGAGCAGATAAAAGCGAAAATTGAGATAGGTTTTCGCTGTATTAAATTGAAAATTGGTGCTATTAATTTTGAGCAAGAAATCGAACTTTTAAAGTTTATTCGGCGTTCGTTTTCTGCTGATGTTTTAGAACTACGCGTCGATGCAAATGGTGCTTTTTCTCCAGAGACAGCTTTAGATAAATTAGAAACTTTAAGTCAATTTAATCTCCATAGTATTGAGCAACCCATCAGCGCAGGCCAAGCTGAACAGATGTATCAGCTTTGTCAAAAGACGCCTTTGCCAATTGCACTTGATGAAGAGTTGATCGGTGTTTTTGAAAAGGAAGAACGCGCTGCACTTTTAGATCAGATTCAGCCACAATACATTATTTTAAAACCGAGTTTGATCGGTGGTCTCCAAGAAAGCTTAAATTGGATTTCATTGGCTAATCAACGTGATATTGGTTGGTGGATCACCAGTGCTTTAGAAAGTAATATTGGCTTAAATGCAATTGCCCAATTGACAAGTTCACTGGCTACAGAAATGCCTCAGGGCTTGGGGACAGGAAGTCTTTATACAAATAACATCACTTCGCCCTTAGAAGTTAATGGAGATCAAATTTTTTACAACAAATCTAAATCATGGGAAAAGACTATTCTTTAAAAGAAGCTGACTTTATTGCTGAGGCGCAAAACCAAAAAGGATCTTATTGGAAATATCTAATACCAAGTTTATTATTCTTTGGTTTAATAGGCATCAATATCGTCGTCATGATGATGTTCGATATTGATCAATCAGTATTGATTAGTAATCAAATAGAAAAGATAGGACGCAATATGACTTTTGTTTCGACGATTGCACCTCTGTCCATTTTTTGTCTTTTAATTTTATTGTATGTCAAGTTTGTTCACAAACAAAGTATACGCGCATTGACAAGTACACGACCAAAAATCGACTGGTCGCGTTTTTGGTTTAGTTTTGGACTCGTCGCTGTTTTTATCACTGGCTTAACATTGCTTGATTACGCCATGCATCCTGAAGATTACCAACTCAGTTTTCAATTGCTTCCTTTCTTGGGTTTGTTGGGTATTGCTATTATTTTAGTGCCTTTACAAACGAGTTTTGAAGAATATTTTTTCAGAGCTTATTTAATGCAAGGTCTCGGCGGTTTTTTTAAAAGTCGGTTTTTAGCTTTAATCATCACATCCGTTTTATTTGGCTTACTGCATATCGCAAATCCTGAAATTGGAAAAATCGGTTATGTTTTACTCGTGACTTACATTGGTACTGGTTTTTTACTTGGGATTATGACTTTAATGGATGAAGGTATCGAACTCGCACTTGGATTTCACGCCGCCAATAATTTGATTACAGCACTTTTAGTCACTACAGATTGGACGGCTTTCCAGACAAATTCTATTTTGAAATCTGTGGCTGAACCTGAAGTTGGACTTGAAATATTTATTCCTGTATTCATAATCTATC
>JAKDUG010000031.1 GCA_030457805.1 Psychroflexus sp. | reverse complement strand
GCGTGTCTTTTTAATGGTTTTTGGGTTGACATTTTATTGAGAATTAAAGATGCTTTTGTAGCTGTTGAACTATTTTGGAAGTTTCTGAGTCTGCATAAATACCATAGGCATTCACAATCATACCTTTGACTTGGTGTTTGTCTGAGCTTATCGCATATAAAATCATTTCATCACCTGGATCGGTTTCGCCTTCAAAGCGATAGATTTCATCAATTTCAAATTCATCTGCTGAAAGACTTAAATTTGATTTTCTACAAATGATGCAATCATCCGCCGCTTGAATGTTGAAATCAGTGGTGTAGCCACGTTTGATTAAATCATTCATGGCTTCTGAAACAGTGTCATAACTTTTTAGATTTCCCATAATTAATTGTTTTCGAGATAGTCCTTGAGAACGATCGCTTGGTTTGATTTTTGATTTTTAGCACCATAAAGAAGACAGAGTTGATGCTTTTCTCTTATTTGATTGAGCCGTTTGATGCCTTCTTCCTGGTCTTTTAATTCAGTCTTGTATTTTTTTGAAAACTTATCGAATTTATCATCATCGTGATCAAACCATTTGCGCAAATCAGTAGATGGCGCAATTGTTTTGTTCCATTCATCTAATGCTGCGTCATCCTTATTGACTCCGCGCGGCCAAATGCGATCAATTAGTAAGCGATAGCCATCATTTGCATGGGCATCTTCATAAATTCTTTTTGTGATGATTCTTTTCATTAGACAAGTGGATTTGAATTTTTCTCTCTGTGATGCTCTATTTTAAATAAAAACATTTGTGCCATTTTTGAGGCTCTCCATCTGGCTTCGTCTGTAGTTTTTCCTTTAAAATTGTCATCTAGTGTCTCTTCAAATAAGCTCAACCATCTTTTGAAATGTCTTTCGTCAACAGGTAAATGGGCGTGTGGCCGAAAGGGAGCACCGTAATAAGTGTGCTCCCCGAGTAAGACAGTTTGCCAGAACTCATACATTTTCTGTAAATGCTCAGGCCATCTATCCTGTATAATTCCATTAAAGATTGATGCTAATAAATCATCCTTACGGATTTTATCATAAAAGGTGTCGACGAGAAGCTTGACGTCATCAAGATGTGTGATATCTTTCTTCATTGCTTTATTTTTCAATCAAATTTAAGCTTTTGAATTATAAAGGACAAGTTTATCCGAATAATAAGTCGTCAAAAAGGATGTCGTTTAAAATATCAATTAAGGTGTTGAAATCATGATATGCGCTCTATGTGTTCCTGGATCCATTAACCACGGCATGCCAGGCGCGTGGGGTTTAGCTGGTATTCCTGTAGATTCAACTGTTGCGTAAGGAATGTAAACAACATATCTGAATTTGCCGTCTTCTAAAAGTCCAGTTTTTGTGTCTAAATTTTCTTCATCACCTGTATAAACGTAAAGCATACTTGGTGCGTCTGGCATTTTTAATGTACCAGCTTTAACTTCTTTTTTTCTGATGTCTCTGATATCAGAAGTGCTTTTTCCTTCTTTTTTCAATTCACGGCCACGTGCAATAAATGGATCGAGTTTGGTGCTGTAGCAATCGATTTTAATCCCTTCTTTGGAAGGATCGTCAGCTAAGCAAATCAGGTTATTTGTGCCTTCTTTGAGAAGGATAAGTTCGCCTTCCTTATCGTAACCATAAACAGTGACATCTGCTTGATCTTCTTCAGGGGCAACCTGTGATGCCATTTTGATTTGAACGTCTTTTGATAAAACTTTTGAGTTTTGAGCAAAAATAGCCGTACCAAATAAAAGTAGAAATAGTGTTGTGATTTTCGTTTTCATGATATAATTTGTTTTGATGGAATATACAAAATATATCACAGATAATGACTGCCTTCTTTGGTTGTGTCTATTTTTTTTAAGCATTAGTAGTTGTTCTAAAAATGCATTAATTGAAATCAAACTTTGTGATGTCATTATTGAAAAGACCCTTGCTGTTCTTGCATTCTAAGAGCAAAAGTGTCATTGATCTTCTAGGGTGTCAGAAATAAGTTGATAGTATTGGGTATTATTGCTAACAGTATTTTATTCCGATATTGGCTTTTCATTATTCATTTTGAGATGGATTTTGTCTTGTGTCAAAAACATCATTTATGATTATTTGCTTATCTATTATTTCGTAAATCATTTATAACTTCCACTCAATAGATAGCTATTATTTTTCTTTAATCCTGTCAAATTAGTTTCAATTAAACCAGAAGAATTCGGATTGTTTTTGAGTTGTTTAGAAGATTCAAGGATTTGTCTTCTAAATTTTATGAGCAAGCTTTTTGTTTACTTTAGTGGTATAATAGTCAAAAATGTCTTTTAAATTCTTGATAACGAAATCAGATTCAACAATTATAAAAAAGCATTCGTTATTTCTAAAAAAATAAATCAATGGTTAAAAGATACGAAGGCATTTCAAATAAATATAACATAGTTTTATTAGTTTGTTGCTAACTCAAAAAATAAGCTTAAAAATATCTTTTTATGACTCAGCTGTCAATTTATGGAACATATCTTCCAAGCTTTGATTGACTTTGCTCAGGTTCAAAATTTTAAGATTGTGTTGTGCAGCATAATCAAAAACTGCGCTGCGCTGATCTTCCAGGGTGTCAAAAATAAGTTGGTAATACTCTGCATTAATGGGTTTGATCTCAATCAAGTTGTCTAAATTCTTGAGCTGAGAAAGATCAATTTCTGCATTGAATTCAACGGCAATGATTTGCTGTGTGGTACTTTGTTGTAAATCGTGTAAGGATTGATCCTTGACAATTTCACCCTTGCGAATAATCACAACACGACTACAAATGGCTTCCACTTCTTGCATGATATGTGTTGAAAGCATAATTGTTTTATTTGTAGATATTTTTTTGATCAAAGTCCGAATTTCAACGAGTTGGTTTGGATCCAACCCTGTCGTTGGCTCATCTAAAATCAGAATCTTAGGGTCGTGGAGTAAAGCCGCAGCAATACCCACACGTTGTTTATAGCCTTTTGATAATTGATTAATTTTTTTATTTGCTTCAGGTGTCAATTGTGTTAAGGCAATGACTTCTTCTATGCGTTGGTCGTCAATTTTGAATATATCAGCATTAAATTCGAGAAACTCACGCACATACATGTCTTCATATAGCGGATTTTGTTCTGGCAAATAGCCGAGGTGTTTTTGTATCTCGAGTTTGTGTGTCGTCAGGTCTTTTCCAATCACTTGGATTTCTCCTTTATCTGCAGCGGCATAGCCTGTCAAAATTTTCATTAATGTCGATTTTCCAGCACCATTTGGCCCTAATAGACCGACAATTTCTCCTGTTTCCACCGTGAGATTAATTCCTTTTAAAACATGTTGATTCTGGTAGGATTTATGTAAATTTTGAACGTGAATATCCATGCTGTCAAATTTTAATCAATGATACTATTTTTTTGAATAAATGAAAGCTAAAATAAGCTAAAAGCTCTGATTTGTCTTGGCTTATTGATATTATAATTTAATTTTGCTTACTCAAAGAATTCTATGAAAGACGATAAACATATTAAAGATTGGCTCAATGCTTTTCAGCTAGATCATCCGCTTGTTATCGCTGGTCCTTGCAGTGCAGAAACAGAGGAGCAAGTTTTGAGAATTGCACACCAATTGAAGGAGACAGATACGAGTGTTATGCGTGCAGGTATCTGGAAACCGCGGACGCGTCCAGGAAATTTTGAAGGTGTGGGTGCTATCGGTTTGGATTGGCTCAAAAAAGCCAAAGAAGAAACGGGCTTAAAAATTGCCACTGAAGTGGCTAACAAAACACATGTTGACTTGGCATTAAAAGCCGATGTCGATCTTTTGTGGATTGGCGCCAGAAGTACAGTAAGTCCTTTTATCGTTCAAGAAATTGCCGATGCCCTAAAGGGGACCGACAAAATCGTTTTGGTCAAAAATCCAGTGAATCCTGATTTGGCTTTATGGTTAGGGGCAGTCGAGCGTTTGTACAGTGCAGGAATTCGCAATTTGGGTGTGATCCATCGCGGGTTTTCAACTTATGAAAAAATTAAATACCGCAACAATCCCGAATGGCAAATCGCGGTTGACTTACAGAATAATTTTCCAGACTTGCCACTTTTTGTCGATCCATCGCATATTGCTGGTGATCGCAAATTGGTTTTTGATATCTGCCAAACTGCTTTAGATCTCAATTACGATGGTTTGATGGTTGAAACGCATCATACACCAGATAAAGCTTGGAGTGATGCTGCACAACAAATCACACCCAAAGCACTTGAGCAGATGACTGCTGATCTGAAAATAAGAAAGAAAGGAGGCGAAACAGCCTTTAATGAAAAACTGATGGCTTTGCGTTCAAAAATTGATGTTGTTGATGATCAGATTTTTGAAGCCATTAGTAAACGCATGAAAATTGTCGATCAAATAGGTGACCTTAAAAAAGAAAACAATGTTGCTATTCTTCAACCTGAACGTTGGAATGCAATTTTAAAACGGCTAACAACTCACGGCCATGATATCGATTTGTCTGAGGAGTTTACAAATCGTTTTTTAAAAGCCATTCACCAAGAATCAATACAGCATCAGCACCATATCATTAATAAAAAGCAAAAATAGGATGGAAGGTCGCGTTTATAAATCAACAGGAAGCTGGTATTATATCAAGGAAGAAGAAGGTTCTTTTGTCAAAGCTAAACTCAAAGGTAAATTTAGAATTAAAGGGCTGAAAAGCACCAATCCGGTTGCCGTTGGCGATCTTGTTAATTTTGAAAAAGAAACCATTGGTGATGAAACCTTGGGCGTGATCGATGAGATTAAGGAGCGTCAAAACTATATCATTCGCAAGTCTGTCAACCTCTCGAAGCAAACACATATTCTCGCGTCCAATATTGACATGGCTTTTTTACTGATCACTTACAATAATCCACCTACAAGCACCACTTTTATCGATCGCTTTTTAGTGACAGCAGAAGCTTATCAAATTCCTGTCACACTTTTGTTTAATAAAGTTGACGCCTATGCGCTTGAGGAATTTGCTGAAATGAAGTTTTTAGCTGAAGCTTATCGAGAAATCGGTTATACATGTATCGGGATCTCTGCTTTAACTGGAAAAAATATTGATGAAGTGAAAGAGATAATGATTGGGAAGACTTCACTTGTTTCAGGACATAGTGGGACAGGAAAATCAACGTTGATTAATGCTATTGAACCAGGGTTGGATTTGAAAACTTCACAAATATCAGAGCAACATGCGCAAGGCCAGCACACCACAACTTTTGCTGAAATGTACGATCTCAGTTTTGATGCCCGCATTATTGATACGCCAGGCATTAAAGGATTTGGTGTTGTTGATATTGACAAGAATGAATTAGGGAGTTACTTTCCTGAATTTTTAGAACGCAAACAAGATTGTAAGTTCAATAATTGCTTGCATATCGATGAACCTCAATGTGCAGTAAAGGACGGCTTAGAGGAAGATGAAATTCATTATTTCCGCTATCAGAGTTATTTGCAAATTTTGGAAAGCGAAGATGATAATTACCGAAAAGATCAATTTCAAAATTTAAGATAAATGCGAGCTATTGTTCAACGTGTTTCTAAAGCGAGTGTCGAAGTTAATCAAAATGAAATAGGCGCCATTCAAAAAGGCTATTTGGTGTATTTAGGAATCACCCATATCGATACAATTGAGATCGCTGATAAACTTATAGAAAAGCTATTAAAAATCAGATTGTTTCCATCAGAAGGAAAAGCGATTAATGCGAATATATCATCAGTAGAAGGTGAGATTTTAGTAGTGAGCCAGTTCACTTTATACGCCGCAACTAAAAAAGGAAACAGACCAAGTTTTATGGATGCTGCAAAACCAGATCAGGCTGAATCTTTATACGATTATGTTGTCAAAAAATTGGGTGAAAGTTATTCTGAAAAAGTAGCTGCAGGTCAATTTGGCGCTGATATGAAAGTGACTTCAGTTAATGATGGCCCAATAAACATTATTCTTGACGTTAATTAGGTTCGTTTTTTATCTGTTAATGTGAATGAAATCTTTATTTTTGAAAAAATTAACAGATAATGTCATTTCGTCACCTCATCATATTTCTCCTTTTCTCTGTATGCTTAAATGCACAAGAGTATTCTCCTTTAGCAGTTAAGGATACGCTTAAAACGAATGCCAACTCGGTGATAAGAGATGAGCAAACCTTAATCACTATAGATGCAATAGATGAAATGACGATAGCGTATTCGCGTGTCATTACCGTTTTTAACAAAACTGGTCTTAATCAAGTTGGCGCTTATGTGCATTATGATGATGCCTCAAAAGTAAAAGATTTAGATCTGTACGTTTATGATTTAGTTGGACAGGAAACAGAACATTTTAAAAAACGAGATTTTATTGATCAAAGTGCCGTTTCTGGCGGGACATTATATTCAGATAACCGGGTCTATCATATAGATTATAAACCGCGAAATTACCCAGTGACACTCAAATTTGAATACGAGTTAAAGACTAGTAATACGGCTTTTATCAGACCATTTTTCCCTTTAGAACGCTATTATCAATCGGTTGAAAATGCATCTTTTAAGATTGTCAATAACACAGCAATCAAGTTGCGCTCTAAAACACAAAATTTTGAAGGCTTCTCTGTTACAGAAGTCTCTGACTTTCATTACACTGCTGAAGATATGCCAGCTATTAAAAATGAAGTTTATAGTCCATCGCTTGAAAGTTTTATTCCCTCAGTGAATTTTGCGCTCAATGCGTTTAATCTTGAAGGCGTTCAAGGCAGTGCCAATAACTGGCAAGAATTCGGATTATGGCAGTATGAAAATTTCCTGAAAGATAAGGACAAGCTTCCCCCAGAATTAGTTGAAGAAATTAAAACAGTGACGGCAGATGCAAAAACTGACAAAGAAAAAGCCAAGTTGATCTATCAATACATGCAAGATAATAGTCGATATATCAGTGTGCAATTGGGTATTGGTGGTTGGCGACCTATGCCAGCAGAAGATGTTTATGAAAAAAATTATGGAGACTGTAAAGCTTTGACCAATTACACGCAAGCTTTATTAAATGTCGTTGATATAGAATCAAAATACTGTGTGGTTTACTCAGGTTCAGGACAGCGTGATATTGATCCTGATTTTTTCTCAATGCAAGGTGATCATGTTATTGTCCAGGTTATCGATGCGTCTGAGAATTATTGGTTGGAATCTACAAGCCAAACTAAACCATTTGATTTTTTAGGCAATTTTACAGATGGCAGAAAGGTTTTGGCAATCGACGAGAATGGTGGAGAAATTATAGAGACACCACAATACATCAACGATTTTAATTTGCAGGAATCAGTTGCGAAAATTAATTTTGAACAGCTTGATTTGCACGCTGAAATAAAAATCACGTCGCATGGCACACAATACGATAGCAAAGCAGGTATTGAGCGTTTAGAAACGCGTTTAGTACAGAAGTATTATAAAAATTATTGGAGTAGTTTAAATCGACTAACAGTCAATTCTTTTGATTTTACAAATAATAAAGATGAGGTGATTTTAACTGAAGAGGTGGACTTGTCTGCACGAAATTATCTTCAGAAATTAGGAAACGATATTATTTTAATTGCCAACCCGTTTAATCAGAATTCAATAACGGCTAAAACTTATAAAGAACGCACAAATCCTTTTCAAATTAAAAGAGGTTATAAAGATATTGACCAGTTTGAATTTACATTAGGTGAATTGCAAGTGTCAAGCCTGCCAGAAGATATTACAATCGCTTCTAAGTTTGGGAAATATGAACTTCACTTCAACAATGCGGAAAGTCATAAGCTTACTGTCAACCGAAATCTTGAGCTTTATAAAAACAATTACGACAAAACAGAATATGCTGATTTTGTTGCTTTTTTAGATAAGATTTCTAAAAGTGATCAAACTAAATTAATACTCAATTAAAACCCTGGCCTATGTTTAATTTTAAATTAATGACTTTCTTACTCTTTATGGCTATAGCAGCCCAGAGTCAAACCAAAATGAAGGATGTTAGCATAAGCGATTTATCGCAGACTGTTCATCCAAAAGACTCAACCGTTTCTGCTGCGGTGCTCTTTGATCAAGGCGAATTAACCTTTGATTATAATAGTGGTTGGTCATACGCTTTAGAAGTGACGAATAGAACTAAAATTTACGATCAAGATGGATATGATCAAGCCAATATTGAGATTTCTTTTTACAAAGGCGAATCTAGTTCTGAAAGAGAATCTGTTTCACATATCAAAGCAAGGATTTATAATTTAGAAGGTGATAAAATCGTTGAAAACAAAATCCGCAACAAAGATATTTATGAAGAGGAAGTAAGTGATGTTATGAACCAAGTGAAGTTTACCTTTCCAAAGGTGCAGGACGGTTCAATAATCGAGTATTCATATAAATATACTTCACCACATATCAATAGTTTACCAGTTTGGGGGTTTCAACAAGATATTCCAGTTGATTTCTCTGAAGTCACGTATGTTTTTCCAGATAAGTTTCTCAACTACAAACCTAGTATTCGAGGCTTTCACGATGTCGAAAGCACTGATCGAACAAATCCAGGAAGTATTAGAGTCAAAGACACGCAAGGATCTGGCTCTTCAGCACGCGCAACTGTAGATACTAATATTAAAAGAGTCATACACACAGCGACAGATGTTCCGAAAATTGTTGGCGAATCTTATGTGAATAATATCAGTAATTATTTAAGCTCGGTCAAGTATGAGCTTGTTGCTTACCGCGGATTTGGATTGACATCTCCTCGGAAATTCTTGAATGTGTCTTGGGAGGATGTCACTAAAGCCATCTATGATTCTAAAAATTTTGGCCGTCAGATTAAAAAACAGAAGTATTATAAAAAAGAGGTTCAGAAACTAATCTCAAAATCGAGTAGTGAACTTGAAAAAATGAATAATATTTTTGATTTTGTCAAGGAGAGAATGGAGTGGAATAAATCCAATAGCTTGTTTACTTCTCAAAAAATCAAAAAATCCTATGCAAAAGGTAGAGGAAACACAGCTGACATCAACCTGATGCTAACATCGATGCTGCAATATGCAAAGCTTGATGCAAAACCGGTAATTAGCAGTACAATCTCTCATGGTATTCCGTATTCACCGACAATCACAGGTTTAAACTATGTGACAACTTTGGTTAAAATAGACGGAGAGAAGTACATGCTGGATGCAACGGATAAATTTGCAAAGCCTAATCTATTGCCAGAGCGCGTACTCAATTGGAATGGTATCATTATTACCGAATCAGGAATCACTAGCGAAATTGACTTGATGTCCGAAAAAGTGTCAAAAATAAACACAATGGCAAGTGCTAACTTAAGCGCAGAAGGTGTTGTTGAAGGTAAAGTAAGAAAAGCCTATTATGAACATTACGCATTAAATTTCAGGTCTTCAGTTTCAGATAAGTCTATTGAAAAACAAATCGAATCTATAGAAGGAAACTATGATGATATCAAAGTATCAGAATTATCAATCACCAATTTTGATGACATATCAAAACCTGTTTTGCAGACCTATGATTTTAAAACAGAAACGAGTTACGTCGATGTCATCGGTGAGAAACTGTATGTATCACCACTCTTATTTTTGGTAACAGAAGAAAATCCATTTAAGGAAAAAACACGTGATTATCCAATAGACTTTACTTATCCGAGAGAGTCAAAAGTGTCATTGACAATTAATATCCCAGAAGGGTTTGAACCAGATTATGTTCCTGAAAAAACTTTGATAGCTTTGCCAGAAGAAGTAGGTTCATTTCAATATATGGCAGTTGCAGATGATCAAAAAATACAATTAACTGTGACTACTAATATCAATACTCACATTTTGCCAGCTGATTTTTACCAAAGTTTAAAAGAATTCTTTCAAACAGTCGTTGATAAAGAAAATGAAAAAATAGTTTTAAAAAAGGTTTAATTATGAATATAGAAGATGCACAAGAAGCTGTTGATGACTGGATTAAAGAACACGGTGTTCGCTATTTCGACGAGTTGACAAATATGGCACAACTGACAGAAGAAGTGGGTGAGGTGGCACGTATTATTGCGAGGCGCTATGGAGAACAAAGTGAGAAAGAAAGCGATAAATCTAAAGATCTAGGAGAGGAGCTAGCTGATGTTGTTTTTGTAGTTTTGTGCTTGGCCAATCAGACAGGAATAGATCTGCAAGAGGCTTTTGATAAAAAATTAGATTTAAAAACTGAACGTGATCACGATCGTCATCACGCCAATAAAAAATTAAAATAATGTTTCAAAGAGTAGTTAGTCATCAAGGATTTTGGAAATCAGTATTCGGTTTAGCGGGCATGTTTTGTGTTGTTTATCTGCTGATTGATTTCTTTTTTACAAATGATTCTAATTTAGATATTTATACATTTGATCACGTTTCTAAGTTGATTCTCGGTGGAATTGCAAGTGGTTGTATCTACGGTTTTATCGTGAGTTATTTTAAATTTAAAGGGAAAATAAAAGGGCAGGAGCGCAATCAAGAACTCGATGATTAGCTTAAGCTTTGATCGATCAGTTGAAGAGGCTGAGGTTGTTATTACAGGATCAAAAAGTGTGTCGAATCGCTTGTTGATCCTCAAGCATTTTTATCAAGATTTAGCGTTTCAAAACCTTTCAAATAGCGATGACACAGTATGCCTCCAGAAAGCCTTGACGCAATTTAATACGCAGTCAGAAATTACCGAGATCGATGTTGGCCATGCCGGCACAGCCATGCGATTTTTGACTGCTTTATGTGCTGTTTCAGAAGATAGAACCTTTGTTCTAAAAGGGAGTCAACGCATGCACAACCGCCCGATTTCTATTCTTGTTGATGCTTTAAAAAAATTAGGTGCAGATATTTCATATCTAGAAAAAGTGGGGTTTCCACCGCTGGAAATCAAAGGGAAAAAGCTGACAAAAAACGAAGTTTCTATTTCTGGTGCGGTCAGCAGTCAATATATTTCTGCTTTGTTGTTGATTGCACCACAACTCAACAGAGAATTGCATATAAGGATTAAGGGAGACTTGACTTCAAAACCCTATGTGGACATGACACTTCAGCTTTTAAAGCAATTGGGCGTTCAGGTTGAAAGCTCGGTTGAAGAGATTTGTGTTTATCCACAAGCTCAGATTCAACCACAAGAAATTAAAATTGAATCGGATTGGAGTTCAGCTTCTTACTTTTTCAGTAGTGTAGCAGTGTCAGACGGATTAAAACTGACATTATCACATTTTCAGATACAGAGTTTACAAGGCGATGCAGCTTTAGTGCGGCTGTATAAAAAGTTGGGTGTTGCTTCAACACAAGTTGGCACAACGCAACTTTCGATTGAAAAAAAGAAGGCGATAAGTTCAAAAACTTTTGAAGCAAACTTGATTGAAACGCCAGATTTAGCACAAACGCTAGCTGTCACCTGTTTGGCTTTAGGTATTGATTGTTTTCTAACAGGATTACACACCTTAAAAATCAAGGAAACAGATCGTTTAGAAGCCTTAAAAGCTGAACTCGAAAAATTTGGAGCGCAAGTTAATATTGATGACACGAGCTTAAATATGAAAAGTCCAGAAAAACTCAAAAAGCATGTTGTGGTTGAGACTTATCAAGATCATCGCATGGCCATGGCTTTTGCGCCACTCTCTTTTTTGGTTCCGCTTCAAATTAAAGATGAAAATGTCGTCACAAAGTCTTATCCAGAGTTCTGGGATGACATGCAAAACCTAGGGATTAGCGCTGAAAGTTAAATTTTAATAAAAATATAAGGCAGAATACTTGACAACGGCTATGCGCAAAGCTTATCTTTGCAAATTCGTAAAAATACTACTATGGGAATGAAACTATCTCAATTCAGTTATGAATTGCCTGAAAATTTACTATCAGAATATCCAGCAGAACACCGTGACGAATCAAAACTGATGGTTATTGACAGGAAAAAAGGCTCTATTGAGCATAAAATGTTTAAAGACCTGATTAACTACTTCGATGAAGATGATGTGATGGTCTTTAATGATACTAAGGTTTTTCCAGCACGTCTCTTTGGAAACAAAGAAAAGACAGGAGCGAGAATTGAAGTTTTTTTATTAAGAGAGTTAAACCCTGAAACACGCTTGTGGGATGTTTTAGTCGATCCTGCACGTAAAATCAGAATCGGAAACAAACTTTACTTCGGTGAAGATGAGAGCTTGGTTGCTGAGGTGATTGACAACACAACTTCTCGTGGCCGTACGCTTCGTTTCCTTTACGACGGGTCATATGAAGATTTTAGAACGAAAATGCGCGAATTAGGTGAGACACCTTTACCAAAATATATCAAACGTGATGTGCGTCCAGAAGATGAAGAGCGTTACCAAACGATCTATGCTAAAAATGAAGGCGCAGTTGCAGCACCAACTGCAGGTTTACACTTTTCTAAACATTTGATGAAACGTTTGGAAATTAAGGGCGTCAACTTTGCTGATGTGACTCTACATATTGGTTTAGGAACTTTTAATCCGGTTGAGGTTGAAGATTTGTCTAAACACAAAATGGATTCTGAAGAAATTTGTATTGAAGAGCCAGCTCCTGAGATTATCAATAAAGCGATTAATGAAAAGAGAAGAATTTGTGCAGTAGGAACAACTGTGATGCGAACTTTAGAAAGTGCTGTGAGTTCTAATCAGCGATTAAACGCTTATGAAGGCTGGACAAATAAATTTATTTTTCCACCTTATGATTTTAGTATTGCCAATTGTATGGTGACTAATTTCCACATGCCGAAATCAACTTTATTAATGATGATCTCTGCTTTTGCGGGACATGATTTAATGGAGAAAGCTTATAAGGAAGCTATCAAAGAAAATTATAAATTCTATTCATACGGAGATGCGATGTTGATTATCTAATCACCCGAATTGAATGTATAAAAAAAGGCGCTGAAAATTATCTTTAGCGCCTTTTTTTATGCTTGGTTTAGCGTAATCAATCTCTATTAGTCGAGGAGTTCAGCAACTTTATTTCTAAGGCTCCGGCCTCTGAGATCTTTCGCAATTATTTTTCCTTCTTCATCAATCAAGAAAGCAGCAGGAATACTTCTGACGCCATACTTTTTGGCAATTGGATCATTCCAGAATTTTAGATTTGAAACGTGATTCCACTCTAATTTATCAGCTTCAATAGCAGCTAACCACTTATCTTTTTGATTTGGACGGTCTAAAGAAACACCGATAACATCAAAACCTTTATCTTTGTAATCATTGTAAACAGCAACGATATTTGGGTTTTCGATACGGCAAGGTCTACACCATGACGCCCAAAAATCAATTAGAGTCACTTTGCCCATTGCATCATCTAAAGCTAAAGTCTCACCTTCTGGTGTTGGTCCTTCAAACTTTGGTGCAAAAGCGCCAATATCAGTTTTATTGACAGAAGCGACGTTCATATTAATGCTGCGTCCTAACTCTGTATCTTTTACTTCCGAAGAAAGTTTTGCTAAAAGATCTTTGATTTCTGGAGTTGGCATTGTTTTTTGTGAAACAAAATCATTGATGATGAGCAAGCTGACAATTGATTCAGGGTTTGTGTTGACTAAGTGCTTGCGGAAGGCTAAGTTTTCTTTCTTTAACTCATTAAACTTATTTACTTTTTCTTTAAATTCATCTTGGTTTCCTTCAACGCGTGCTTGTGTGATTTCTCCTTGTAAATTATTTGCTTTGGTCGCAAAGTCCATTTGCTTATCAAGGTATCTATTCATATTTTCAGTTTCAGGACCACCATCTATTTTGGAATCTCTCAAGTTGCTCTGGTTTAAATCAATCACAACATCATGACCTTCATTGATGAAAATCAAGTTTTGACGTTCAATGCCTTCAACGTTGAGGAGGTATATGTCTTGATAATCGGCAGTTGGTAAATCTGAAGCAAAGCTGCTTTGTTGCACCTCAAATGTATCAACAGCTTTAAGACTCTGAGCTTGTCCTAATGTGCTTAAATATATTTTTGTACCATCATTGAGACCTTCTGCAGACCCCTTTATCTGGGCCTCAGAATTTTTTTCGCAACTCTGAAATAGAGCGCCAAAAGCTAACATAAATAGTAATTTTCGCATAAAGTTATTGTTTTTTACAAAGATACATTTCTAAATTTATTTTCCACATGGAAATACCCAATAACATGTTAATAAGAAGACTGTGATTCAGTTGCGTTTGTATTTTTTGTATTTTTGTTAGTTAGATGAGAAGAGATTATGCAACAAAACTATCAATACCCTTTTAAAATTTCTGTGAGTTTTCAGAAAGTTATTCAACTTTATGAAGAGCGTCTTCGCGTTGAAAAGAATTCTATAGCGACAAACTATATCGAATCTTTGCTCGCCTATGTGAAGAAGTTTCCTGATATCGTTGACGGTATTGATACTGAGAAAAAACTGGAGTCTTATGCTGATACAATCAAGATTGTATTGGATGATATTTTTCCAAACATGCTGACAAGCAACGAAATTAAGGCGGCAACAGTTCCGTTTACGCCAGTTATATTTTATAAATCTGAGCGTTTCGAAAAAATTCTATCTGAAGCAGGAAAAGCCTATGAATTAAAGCCACGGCAGTTTAATGTTGAACTCAATTACATTTATGCATGCGTGATTATGTACGTCCTTTATATTATGATATTCCTGATCAGGAAGGCAATTTAAAGAGTTATCGATTGTTTGTAAATACAGATTTTGTAGAAATTGAACCTTTAGAAAAAGCCGTTGAAATCACAGAAAATGATGTTGATTTGTTGATGTCTAATCCAAAAGATGTCAAACTATGGAAGTCTTACTTCCCTGAAGATTCTTGGCATTTTAAAGGGTTTACCTTATACAACTATACAGATGTCACTGTGGATGAACAAATATCAAAACTCAAGACAGTTTTAATCAATAATAATCTTAAAACCGACAAAATCGTTCCTGAACAATTGACTTCTGTTTTTCAGAATATCTTTAATCTTCCAGATTTGGAGTTTGGTTTTACTTTATTTGATCAAAGACACCAAACCTTTAATGCTATAGATAATGATAAAATTGACAGTTTTATTTTGGGGGACCTTATTTCAGAACAATGTAAAAATGTCATTTGTCAGACTTCTTTAAAAAACTTGGTTGAAGAAGGCGTGTATTTCTGTATTTCTGATGTTGATAAATACATCAAAAACAACGGGGAGACGGGCTTGTCTAAAAACATAGCTAAAAAGGGATTTAAGTCAATGATTTTGGCTCCGATTTCTAAAGGAGATAAACTTCTCGGTGTTCTTGAGATCGTCGCACGTCAAAAAAACCAATTGAATCAAATAAACGCGATCAAGCTCGATGCCGTTTTGCCTTATCTATACGCCTCTGCTGAACGCAATAAAATCGAACTTCAGAATCGTGTTAAGGCTGTTATACAAAGCAAATGTACTTCAATTCATGAAAGTGTTGAATGGCGGTTTGAAAAAGAAGCACACAAATATATTGAAGCCAAAGACAATGGTGAGAACTATGAGTTTGACGATATTATTTTTGAAGAAGTCTATCCGCTTTATGGACAAATTGATATTGTTGCATCTTCAGAGGAGCGCAATAAAGCCATCAGAAATGATTTGAGCAAACAGCTCAAGTCTTTACTCGATATCTTCAAAAAAGCTGATCAGTTGACGCCTTTACCAATTTACGAACATTCAATTTTCAGAATTCAGGACTATCTCAATAAAATTGATAACGAATTTTCAGCTAACTTAGAACAGCGCGTTTCAAGTTTGATTTTTAATGAACTGGATCCTGTTCTAAATCATGTTTCTGAAGAATTATCAGCTCTAGATGAAGAGATCGCAATATATCGTAGCCAACTCACGCATAATAATAACTTGATTTATGAATGCCGAAAAGCTTTCGATCAGACCGTTTCAGAGAGTAATGAAAGATTAGCAGAATATATTGATGCTAAGCAAGAGGAGGCTCAGGAGATTTTCCCACATTATTTTGAACGCTATAAAACTGATGGCGTTGAGCACAATTTGTATATCGGTCAAAGTATTTCGAGTTCAAAAAAATTCAGTAATGTTTTACTACAAAATTTACGCCTTTGGCAATTGCTGACCATGTGCGAAATGGAAAACGAGTTTTACAAAATTCAAGAACATTCGGAGTTGCCACTTCAAGCCGCCTCAATGATCTTAGTGTTTAACTCAAAATTGTCAATTCGGTATCGCATGGACGAGAAGAAATTTGATGTGGATGGGACCTACAATGCGCGTTATGAAGTCATCAAAAAAAGAATTGATAAAGCTTTGATCAAAGGCACAAATGAACGCGTTACACAGAAAGGGAAGATTGCTATTATTTACACATCTGCTGAAATGAAGCGTGAATACAAAAAGTATATTTCGTACTTACAAAGTAAAAATTATTTATCGGATGCTATTGAAGAGTTGAGCCTTGAAGATGTACAAGGTGTTTCAGGTTTAAAAGCTTTACGTGTAGAGGTGTGTTATCATACTGAGGAAAGTCAGCATCAAACAGTAAGTTATGAAGAGTTGATAAAGCAATCACATTAAGTAAAAAGCGAAGATAAAACTCATGACAGAAATGATTATTCCAAGTAAGAAAACGGTATAGGTGATCCGAAGCAGTTTATATTTTCTCTCTAATACAATGCCGAGATAATACAAATCTTTTGTGAGCGCTTCATACACATAATCTTTATCACCCGTAATCTGTTTGATGCCCCAGAGGTAATCTTCAAATTTCATTTTATGAAAATTCCCGAAAAAGAGAATATTGACTTTGCGTTGTTTAACTTCTTCTTTGCTGAATTCACCTGAAGTCACATTTGGTTTAGTAGACATAATCGATAATATAATTGATGCCACACCAAAAATAACCAAAACTAATGTCGGGATCATCAAGTGCTGATTGGATGGGTTATCTAATTTTGGAATAATATTAGACAAGGCTAATGAAATAATAATGGCATTGACTGACAGTAATATATTTGCTTTTGTATCAGCAATATCACTGAGCTTTAAGTGATTGCGGAGAGTGATTCTGAAGAGTGTCTGAATACTTCTTTCAGGATTCTCATTCTTATATTTAGCCTTGTACTTGGCTTTAACTTTTTCTTTATGAAGCTTTTTTTCAAATTTGTTATCTTTCTTGATTAATTCCATCAAGTTTTCTTCCTTCTTTTCAGACCAATGTTGTATAGCGTATTTAGTATAATATTTATGTGTGTTAGAAAGGATATCAATATTTTCACCACGCCATTCTCCAGTGTTGTAATTTTCTATTCCTAAGCGTTGCAACTCTTGTCGCAAAAGTTCTGATGTTTTTGAGAACTCTTCAGAAGCAAAATGTCCACTATCGGCATCTCGAATGATTTTTTCTTCTAAAGATTCAGGGGTGTTATCCATTTTTGTAGCCCGAATGCATTTCGTGACTGCAGTGATGAAATTTTCTGATTGATTGATGTCTTTGAGGAAGTTTGTTGCAATCTCAACACTTTTTTCTTCGTGATTGTCATGCGATACAGTATATCCTAAATCATGAAGCCAGGCTGAAACAAGAATAACTTGCTTTAGTTCTGGATCAATTTCTGTATTCTCAAGAATCTCTTCAGCACTTGAAACGACGCGTTTTGTGTGATTTATATTGTGATACAAATAAGCTTTAGGCAAATCGTGAATGAGCAATTTTTCTGCAAAGGCTTGTGTTTTATCAAGGACGTTCATGTACTGAATTTTATGAAATATAAATATATGAAAATTATGTAAAAAAAGTATTATTTTCTTAATTTAGTCTGTCAATT
>JAKDUG010000191.1 GCA_030457805.1 Psychroflexus sp. | reverse complement strand
GCAATTGCTGCGGCAGCGTGATCTTGTGTCGAGAAAATATTACATGAACTCCAAGTGACATCAGCTCCCAATTCTACTAAGGTTTCAATCAGTACAGCTGTTTGGATTGTCATATGGAGACAGCCAGCTATGCGTGCGCCTTTTAAAGGTTTTGCATCACCGTACTCTTTTCTTAAAGCCATCAATCCTGGCATTTCAGCTTCAGCTAACTCAATTTCGAGACGACCCCACTCAGCAAGATTGATATCTCTTACTTTATACGGCGTATATGTTGATTTTTTGACATCCATAAGTAATATTTTATCTATTTTTGGAGTACGAAAATAAGTAATTCAAGCAAATATTTATGCCGATTTACAAAACATTATCAATTGATGAACGGACAACTGTCTTGATTTGGAAAATTGAAGAAACCTTGAGCGAATTAGAGAAAAACATTTCATTATCACCGTATTGTGCATCTCGATATGAAGTGATGAAATCCGAAATTCATAAAAAAGGCTTTATGAGTATTCGCCATTTGTTGGCAGAATTCGGTTATACAGATTTTGACTTGACCTATGATGACAAAGGCAAGCCACACTTAAAGGATGACAAAGAGATCTCGATTACACATTCTTTTGAATTTACGGCGGTGATTGTTTCTGATAAAAGAGTGGGAATTGATATTGAAAAACAACGTGAAAAAATTAAAATAATAGCCCCTAAGTTTACACCAGTAGAGGAATACAATGCACTTGGCCCTAAAGATTTGATAAAGAAATTGACAATTGTGTGGGGCGCAAAGGAATCATTGTATAAACTCTACGGCAAAAAAGGCTTGCGTTTTTACGAGGATATTTTTGTTCATGATTTTGATTTTAAAGCCTCAACAACACATGCCGAAGTGACACATCAAGGATTAAAAACACATTACATCTTGAATTTTTTAGAGTTTGAAGGATTTGTTTGTGTGTATGCAATTGCGTTGTTATGAATCGGGTGAATCAAAACATATTTAAAACAATAAAAAGCAAAAAATCACTTGCGATTTTGATTGATCCGGATAAGTTCGATCCGTCTTCAGTTGAAAACTTGGTGACGGCACTTCCCCATCAAACAGATTTTATTTTGGTTGGAGGGAGCAGTGTTGAGGAAGGAGAAACGGCGGTTTGTGTCACAGCTTTAAAAAAAGCGAGCCAGCTGCCAATTATTCTCTTTCCAGGCTCTTATCAACAAATCGAACCCCAAGCAGATGCCTTGTTTTTTATGAGTTTATTATCGGGTGATAATCCTGAGTATTTGATACATCAGCAGCGTAAATCAATCGATCGCATTTTGGCATCTACCTTAGAGATTATTCCCACAGCTTACATATTGATTGATGGCGGTTGCTACACTTCCGTTGAGAAGGTCAGCCAAACGCAAGGCTTATCTCAAGATGATATTAAATACATTGTGGACACAGTGATGGCAGGAGAGTTTATGGGGAAATCATGTGTTTATTTAGAAGCTGGAAGTGGGGCTGATTATCCAGTCTCTACAGAAATTGTCAAAGCCGTTAAAGCTGTCAGCTCTATGGTTGTCATAGTCGGTGGAGGTATCAGAACAATAGAACAACAAAAAGAATTATATGATGCAGGTGCTGACTTACTAGTGGTCGGAACTGCATTTGAACAACAAATAGAAAGCTTATGAAAATTTCAGTCGAGTTAACCCTGACACCAATTCAGGACGATTATGAACCTGCGATTATTCAGTTGATTAAAAACTTAAGAAAATCAGGCTTGCGTGTGCTTGAAAATCCCTTAAGTACGCAAGTTTACGGTGATTATGATAAAGTGATGGAAGTCCTAAATGAAGAAATCAAAACAGCCATGGAAGGCATGGAACGCGGATTGATTTATATGAAGATTGTAAAAAGTGATCGCCAGAATTATGAACCACATTTTTGATTGGTTGGTGTCGCAATATGACGGCACATCAACATTTCTTGTCGCTTTAGAAACTATTGCTGTGATCTTCGGATTCCTCAGCGTATGGTATTCTAAGCAAGATAATATTCTTGTTTTTCCAACAGGGATTATCAGTACGGCCATTTTTGTTTATATCCTTTACTTGTTTGGGTTACTCGGTGATATGCTTATCAATGCTTATTATTTTAGCATGAGTATTTACGGCTGGTATCTGTGGACACGCAAAGTTGACGACGCACATTTTATTCCCATTGAACGAACGAATAAAAAGGAAAAAAAACAATCTGTTTTTCTTTTTATAGCTGCAATGGTTTTTAATATCTTGGTTTATATTGCTTTTGACAAATGGAAGGATTGGACGGCCTATATCGACACGCTAACGACAGCTCTGTTTTTCTTGGGTATGTGGCTGATGGCAAAGAAAAAAATCGAAAACTGGATTTACTGGATCATAGCCGATATTATCTCAATTCCTTTATATTTTTATAAAGGTTTGGGAATAACAGCCATTCAGTACGTTTTATTTACTATTCTTGCGATTTATGGATATAAAGCATGGAAAAAAGAACTCAACAAACCCAAAAAAAGCTTGTTAGAATAGTCTTATTCGGCCCTGAATCTAGCGGCAAAACAAGCATGGCAAAAGCACTTGCGGCACATTACAAAACAGAATGGGTACCTGAATTTGCACGTGACTATTTACAAGACAAATACGATACATCTGGGCTGATTTGTGAAACCAGAGATATCACACCAATTGTTGAAGGACAATTAAATCTTGAGAATAAAGCAGCAAAAGACGCAAATAATTTGTTATTTTGTGATACGAATGCATTGCAGACTTTAGTTTATACTGAAGCCTACTATGATAATTATCAGAATGAAAGGCTCAATCAGCTTATTCGTGAGATCGACTATGACTATTATTTTTTAACCTATTATGATACGCCATGGGAAGACGACGATTTGAGAGATAAGCCGAATGAACGCGAAGCTATGTTTAACAGATTTCATCAAAAACTCATCCTCCTTAATAAACCTTTCAGTATTCTGAAAGGCGATGAATCTGTACGTTTAAAAGAAGCGACGCACAGTATTGACCAACTATTTTAAAAAACAAGTATTTGACATGTTTAAATTTCGTCCTAAAGATTTAAGTCATATTCATTCGCATGAATTGACACCAGAAAAAATAAAAACTGATCTCGATTGCTTTCATAACGGGTTTGAAACCCTGCAAATTATAAAACCTGCCACCTTAAATGATGGCATTCTGAAATTAAGCGAAACTGACATTCAAAAATATAGTCAAGCTTATGATCAAGCTGAAATTGATGTGACAAAATTTGTGCCTTCAAGCGGTGCGGCCTCGCGCATGTTTAAAGATTTGCATCATTTTGTTAATAAATATGATAAACAACAGCCACTCAAAAACAATTTGATAGCCAGCAAACTTGAGCACTTATTAGATTTTTTTGAACATATACAAGACTTACCATTTTATGCAGCGCTTATTAAAAAGATGGGCTTGACAAAAAGTAAGCTGACTTCTGATGAAGAGAAATTTGAATTCATAAAAGCGGCCTTATCATATTCTGATCTGCCAAAAGCTTTAATTCCTTTTCATAATTACGGTCAGCATTTACTTTCAGCTTTTGAGGAACATTTCTTTGAAGCTGCAGAATACGCATCTCAAAATGGAGTTTCAAAATTACACTTTACAATTTCAGAGTTGCATCGTGAGAAATTCGATCAGTTTTTAGTAGAGAAAACTGACTTTATTTCAGAATATAC
>JAKDUG010000190.1 GCA_030457805.1 Psychroflexus sp. | reverse complement strand
GTCCGAGTTCTTCTTTCCACATCTTATGGAGAAGTTGAAGTTCTCTGAAAGCACGGTTGATATCATTTTCTTCGGCAAGTTCTTCAGCACGCGCAATCAGTTTTAGTTTTTGATCCAAATTGTGTTTGAAATCAAGATCTCTAAACTCGCGGTCTAAGTGTAAAAAATCATAAAAGCGCTCAACGTGATGGTGGTAATTATTCCATAAAGTAGAATAATCCGCTTTTGGAACAGCCCCTGCATTTTGCCAACGCTCTTGAAGTTTCTTAAACTCTTGGAAGCTCGCAGACATGCTTTCTCCCGAGCCAATCATACTTTTAAGTTCCTCGATAATCCCTAAGCGGACTTTGAGATTGTCGTTCAGGTTTTTTTTGAGTTGTGTATAGTATTTATCTCTTTTTTCGCGGTAATCAAAATAAGTTTGATAGAACTTTTTCTTTATCGGAGAAGTGTAGTGGAAGTCTATGATGTTTCCACCTTCTTCTAAAAATTCTTCTTTTTTCTCTTCAATAATCTCATTGAACATTTTGTCAAACTCAATTTTGATTTGGTTGACATGTTCACGGATATTTTGCACTTTTTCATTTTTCAATAAGCTGTTGAGCTCTAAAACCAACTCATCAATCGACATAGCCTCGTAATCCTTTATCAAGATTTGATGGCGACTCACATTGTCTTTATCCTCACTTTCTTCTGCATTTGCATTTTCAATTTCTTTGTGATGACGATCCTCATTTTTCTCAGCTTGTGAACTGTCTTCTTCATTAGAAGTTACTTCCTTAGCTGTTTCCTGGGATTCATCTTGTGTATTTGGTTGTGTTTCTTGAGTCGTATCTTGAGAATTTTCCTCTTGATTTTCTGTAGGCTTTGTGTTATCAGACATATGTTTCAATGTTAAAGTTCGTTGAAGTTGGAAATATAAGAACTAGTCAGCAAATACACAAAATTATAGCTGTTTATATAAATCTAAAATAAAGTGTTTTTTGGAGATGAAATCAGTTTATTGGTGCCAGATTTCCCATGCTTTTTCAGCTTGAAATTCCAACATTTTTTGTCCGTTAAAAATCTTTGTATGGTGTTCTTTTCCCAAAGCCAAAAAAGTTGTTATTGGCGGATTGTAGACCAAATCATAGAGCAAATGCTCATGGGTGAGAAAAGTGTACGGAATTGGTGGATGGTTTTCGATGTTGGGATAAGTGCCTAAAGGTGTACAATTGACAATGACTTGGTGGTCTTTGATGATTTCTTCATTTAAGTCCTCGTAAGTCAGTTTGTTTTCTCCTTTGTTGCGCGATACAATTTGCGTTTTGAAACCCATGGATTCTAAGGCATTCTGAATTGCTTTTGAAGCGCCACCACTTCCCAAAATAAGTGCTTTATGGTGATGGTTTTCAATCAATGAAAAAATGGATTTTGTAAAGCCGTATACATCTGTATTATAGCCAATTAATTTGCCGTTATCAATCTTGATTGTGTTCACGGCGCCAATCTCTTGTGCTGCTGCATCCACTTCGTCTAAGTGATTGATGATTTCTTCTTTATAAGGAATTGTAACGTTTAGGCCTTTGAGATGTGTTTTCTTTTTGAGGATGTTTTTTAGTTCAGACAAGTCAGCGATATCAAAATTTTCGTATGTCGCTTTTATATCGTCTTGTGCAAACTTTTTTTCAAAATAAGATTTTGAAAAAGAATAGTCTATGTTTTTTCCTAAAAGTCCGAAATTATCCATATCAAGCTTTTGTTCTTTTGGAAGACCAAATTAGCATTAATACAATCAAAATCCCAATGAATATAAAACTAATTTCTAGCCAGCTATCGATTGTGTTTAGATTTGGAAAGTGGCGTTTGTAGGTTTCAATAATAAAATGACCATTTGAGTCTTTGAGCATGTCACCTGCTGCATCAGTTTTGACAATTTTTGTTTTCCAAGGCCAAACAACGCCTAAGCTTCCGGTGATAAAACCGATGATAAAGGCAAAGGTTAGATTTTTGAAATGTTTGAGTAAATAGCCGAGGGCATGTGATAAAGTGACCAAGCCAAAAACAGAGCCAGCTGTGAAAACAGCGAGAACTTTTAGCATATTTATACGCTCCGCATTATTTGTAAAGCTGAAATCCCATCGTATGATTTCAGCAAAAGTATCATAAAGCGCATTGACAGAATCGACGAGAAGTAGGACATAATTCCCTAACAATATCAGAATAAATGAGCCGGAGAGTCCAGGCAATGTCATCCCTGAAACACTGATAATGCCACAAAGAAAGACAAACCAAAGGTTGTCATTTTGTGTGGCTGGCTCAAACAAACTGATGCTGATTCCTCCTAAAATACCAAACAGAACCATGGCAAATTCTCCCCTGTTTGTTATTTTAAAATCTGTTGCGATATAATAAATTGAACCTAGGATCATCCCGAAAAATAAGGCCCAGACCTTAATTTCATAAAATTGTAAAAAGTAATCTAATACCTTTGAGACACTGAAATAACTAAAAATCATCCCTAAGATAAGGATGCTCAGAAACCGAAGATTGAGGTAGTGATAAAGACTTCTAAACCTGCCATTGATCAATAACAACAGCGATTTAGAATTAAATTTTTGTAGGGAATAAATGAATTCTTCATAAAATCCACCAACGAAAGCGACAACACCGCCAGAAACGCCTGGCACTTTATTAGCAGCACCCATAGCAACACCCTTTAGAAAAAGTAAAAACCTATCCGTAAATGTGCGTTGTTTTTCCATTAGTTTGTCTTGCGTTCTCCAAATTTTTCAAGTAAAAGGATGCTGATAAAACCGACAATTGCCAAAACAATTGCAATGCTTATATGATTTTCTCCTTCAAAGCTTGTCGGGGAAACTGAGCGTTCGGCAAGAATATGTGTTTTGTTACCAACAACTTTAGTTTCTAAAACTTTTTTCCATGGCCAAATCTTATTTAATGATCCAAGGATAAAACCAGTGAGTAAAGCTAAGGTCATATTTTTATAATGGCTAAACAACCATTTTAAAATTTTTGAAAAAGCAAGTAAACCTGTCACTGCACCTAGACCAGCAATCAGGATAATTTCGAAATCGAATCTGCTGAAAGCCTCGCTGACATTCTTATAAACACCTAAAAGCAAAAGAATAAATGCGCCAGAAATACCTGGTAAAATCATAGCACATATGGCGATTGCACATGAAAAAAATAAATAAAAATGACTGGTAGTGCCGCCAGCTGGTGTAATTTGTGTCACGCCAAAAGCAATGCCAGCACCAAGTAAAAATACAAAAAATGTTGACAAACGCCATCGCGTGACTTGTTTGCCTACAAACCAAATGCTAGCTAAAACGAGTCCGAAGAAAAAGGCCCAAATCTTAATAGGATGATTTTCGATTAGATAATGAGCTAAACGCATCAGGGTAAATAAGCTGAAGCCAATACCAATGAGTAGAGATAAAAGGAAATTTCCATTTAGTTTTGTCCAAAAAGTTTTGACTCCTTCATTTTTTAAGGTTTTAAAAAGACCGAGGTTTACACCGCTAATACTAGTGATTAACTCTTCATAAATGCCTGTAATAAAAGCAATTGTCCCTCCTGAAACTCCAGGAATAACGTCGGCGGCTCCCATGGCTACTCCTTTAACTGAGATGCCTACGTAATCTTTTAAATTTCTACTCATGCGTTAGTTTTTCTTCTCGATTTTATATGTCACTTGATTATTCAATGAAAAAATCGTCTGCAAAATACAAATATCCTATGTGGAATGCAC
>JAKDUG010000189.1 GCA_030457805.1 Psychroflexus sp. | reverse complement strand
TTACTTTTTTAGTCATTGCTATCATTGCTGCCGTATTAGGCTTTGGAGGAATCGCATCAGGAGCTGCAGAAATTGCAAAAATTATTTTTTATATTTTCATTGTTTTATTTGTGCTATCACTCATATCACGATTGTTTAAAAGATAATTACTGTTCGACACGAACTGCTCTAAAATCAATAAGCTGGCTCAAATTAAATTTAGTTGTAATTTGAATTGGCTGACAACACACTTCACAATCTTCAATATAGGTTTGATCTGTGGTGGAATCCAAAAGCATCGATATGTTTTGCCAACAATACGGGCATTGAAAAAAATGTTCTATCATGGCTTATAATGCATCGAGTTGTAATTGCAAAGACTCCCAGTCAGTCATCAGCTTATTGATTTTCTCTTTTTTAGATTCATAATCTTCAAAAAAACCAAGTTCTGATGCTGTTTTTTCATAATCAGCAGCTAACTTTTTATCATCTTCAGAAATTTGTCTTTCCAAACGATTGATTTCTGCTTCTGTATTGCTGAGCTTATTGGTCAAGCTCTTTTTCTTTTTCTGTATCTTATAATCGTCTTTAGGCTTTTGAACAGAGACTCTATCTGCTTTTTTACGTTCTGTTTTCTTCTCAACTTCACGCATAGATTCCAGTTGACGGTGTGCTAGATACGCATTAATATCCCCTAAAAATTCTTTGACCTGATTGTCTTTAAACTCGTAGACTGTCGATGCCAAGCCCTGTAAGAAATCACGGTCGTGAGAAACAAGGATAAGTGTGCCTTCAAAATTTTCTAAGGCCGTCTTTAAAACAGTTTTAGATTGAATATCTAAATGGTTTGTCGGCTCATCCATGATCAACACATTAAAAGGTGTCAAGATCATTTTCGCCAAAGCCAAACGATTCCGCTCTCCTCCTGATAAAACCTTTACATATTTATCAACGTCCTCACCTCTAAAAAGAAAGGTACCTAAAATATCGCGCACTTTACTGCGGTTCTTCTCATTTGCAGCATCGACCATCGTATCGAAAACAGTTTTGTTCGGATCCAAATAGTCTGCCTGGTTTTGAGCAAAATAGCCAACCTCAACATTATGTCCTATTTTCAAAGTACCTTCATGTGCTAGCTCTCCAACCAAAATTTTAGCAAGTGTAGATTTCCCCTGACCGTTTTGACCGACAAAAGCAATTTTAGAATTCCGCTCCAAAATGAAAGAGAGATCCTCAAAAACCGTGTCATTTCCAAATGATTTTTTTAAATCTTCAGCTTCAAAAATAATTTTACCAGGATTTTTGGAAATTTTAAAATTGACATTCATCACTGAATTGTCTTCATCATCAACTTCAATAATGTCGGTTTTTTCAAGTTTTTTAATGAGTGACTGTGCCATAGACGCTTTATTAGCCTTGGCTCTAAACTTCTCAATCAATTTTTCAGTTTGCTTAATTTCTCGTTGCTGATTTTTTTGGGCAGCAAGCTGCTGCTCGCGAATTTCGTGTCTTAATTTCTTGAAATCAGAATAAGGTTTATTATAATCATAAATACGGCCTAAAGAAATTTCAACCGTTCGATTTGTAACATTATCTAAAAACTTCGTGTCGTGTGAGACAATGACAACACAACCAGCAAAGTTTGTCAAAAACTCCTCCAACCATATAATGCTTTCGATATCAAGGTGGTTTGTCGGCTCATCGAGAAGCAAAATATCATTGCTTTGTAAAAGAAGTTTAGCAAGCTCAATTCGCATACGCCAACCGCCTGAAAAAGTATCTGTCAGTTGATTGAAATCAGATTCTTTAAAGCCTAATCCTTTTAAAATTCGTTCCGTTTCACCTTGATAGTTATAACCTCCTAAAATTTCAAATTGATGTTGAAAATCATTTAAATCCACCATTAATTGATGATAGATTTCACTTTCATAATCAGTACGTTCAACCAACTGTGTATTGATATAAGCTAACTTTTTTTCTATTTTTTTCAACTCCTCAAAAGCTTGATAAGCTTCTTCGATCACTGTACGGCCTTCGACAAAATCAATGTCTTGTTTTAAAAACCCAAGTCGGATGCTTTTTTCTTTTGCAATTTCGCCTTCTGCAATATCAGTTTCACCAGACAATATCTTGAGCATAGTTGATTTCCCAGCGCCGTTCTTCCCGATCAACCCCAAGCGATCACCTGCTCCGAGTTTGAAATTAATGTCTTTAAATAAATATGTTCCTCCAAAAGAAACAGAAAGCTTGTTTATATGTAACATCCGTGACGAAAATTTGTGCAAATATTGGTATATTTGCCTTGTTAAACTAATTAAGCCAAAAGAATGTTCAAAGGTTCAAAGCTCAATAGTATTCTCTTCGGAACATGTCCTGTTTGCCATGGAGAAAGTATGTATAAAGAAGATAATCCTTACAAATTAAACGCCGTATTTAAAATGCACGATCGCTGCTCTAAGTGTGGTACGAAATATAAAATGGAACCTTCTTTCTTTTTTGGAGCGATGTATGTCAGTTATGGATTGGGCGTCGCTTTTTCAGTGGCCTCTTTTATTATCACTCACTTCATGATTGGGATGGATGCCATGAATTCTTTTTATATCATTACTGCGGTGCTCGTGATCTTAATGCCAATTATTATTCGGTTGTCAAGAAATATTTGGATCAACTTATTTTTCAATTATAAAGGTGACAATCAGGTTTAATAAAAACGTTTAACGTCAATATCCGAGTCTAAGGTCTTTTTACCAAAAATAAAACCACTAAGTATTTGACTTAAATGTGGTGCACCCAGAACACCACGACTACCGAAGCCATTAAAGATAAACATTTGCTGATAAGAAGGATGTGCACCTAGAATAGGTTTTCGATCTTTTAGGGTTGGCCGAATACCCGCGACCTGATCGATAACTTCATAAGAACAAGAAATCATTTTTTCAAACTGCTCGAGTAAATGCGCCCGCGCATCTTGGGTGGGTTGATTATTCAGAGAGTTACGATCGTAATTAGCTCCAAATTTATAAAGATTATCTCCCAATGGAATCAAGAAGTACTTAGATTTTAATATCCTATTTTGGAGTTGTAAATCATCAGAAGCCAGAATCAAATACTCACCTTTATTGCCATAAACTGGGAGATCTGTAAAATACGGATTATGGATCACGCCATAACCTTCACAAAAAACAACTTGATCAAAAATTTCACCTGCATAATTGAAAGAGTGGTCTTCAAGACATTTGAGATCAGCATAATGAAATGAGTCTGAAAGAAAGCGCATGTCAAAATAACGAATAGACTGGTCAAGAAAAGTATTGAGATCAATGGTATAGGTCGAATTGACAACACCTATAGCATCAGCATCAGAGAATATTTTATCATTATATAAAATTTTAGAGGATAAAAAATCTTTGAGAAAACTGCGATCAGTCGCCGCCATAAAATCATTCTGATCTTCAGCTGATTTCAGTGCTTTATAAGTCGGTCGCAAGTCTAAAAAATGATCTGAAAGTTTAATTTCTAAAGCTTTATAAAACGCTAAGGCTTTAGGGAAAAATAGATCGGCATTCCATGCTTTTTTATAGCGTTTTAAAGCAATCGGATTAATAACGCCTCCAGCAACTCTCGTGGCTTGTTGGGAGTGATCTGAGATAATTTTAAAATCGCGGTCTTGTTCATCTAAGCGATGTGCAAGTGAGGCGCCAGCAATTCCGAAACCGACAATGAGTGTTTTTTGGGACATAAAAAAAGCCTTTACAAATTTGTAAAGGCTAATATATTTTAT
>JAKDUG010000188.1 GCA_030457805.1 Psychroflexus sp. | reverse complement strand
TTCCACACTCACCTCTCCGTGGTGGTCATCGACGATTTGTTTCACATAAGCTAGACCAAGTCCATGCCCTTTTACATTGTGAACATCGCCTGTGTGTTCGCGATAGAATTTTTGAAATATTTTCTTTTGTGTTGTTTTATTCATTCCGTCCCCATGATCTTTAACACTTAAAACGATATAGTTCTTAACAACTTCTGTAAAAATATCAATTTCCGGGGATTCAGGCGAATACTTAATGGCATTATCCAGTATATTAACAATAACGTTAACAAAATGTGAGTTATTTGCCAAAATCGTACAGTCTTTAGCTTTGTAATGCTTTTCAATATAACCACCTCTATCCTTAACAATTAGACTCACATGCCTCACTGCAGAATCAATAATTTCATGCAAAGAGGCTTTTTCTTTCTTAATATCTAACTCATTTTTTTCAAGTTTAGAAATGCGCAATACATTTTCAACTTGTGCATGCATGCGTTTATTTTCTTCACGAATCATTTCCAAATAGCGTGCAACCATCTCTGGCTTTTGTGCAACCTTTGGATTCTTGACAGAATCTAAAGCGAGATTAATTGTCGCAATAGGTGTTTTAAACTCATGCGTCATATTATTTATAAAATCAGATTTGATTTGAGAAATTTGACGCTGCTTAATCAATTGATTAATCGCAGTGGCAAAAACAAAAACAATAATGAGTGTAAATGAACCCGATAAAATTGCCATTAAAAGGATTGAGGATAATATCTCTTTCTTCTTATCCTGAAAATTGATAAAAAGCTGATAGTTTGACGATCCATTTTCATAGCCATAAACAGGAATACCATAAGCTGATGGCGAATTTAATTTAAAATCAGCAGAACGCACGCGCGTGTTCAAGCCGTTACTAAATATACCAAACTCATAATCTGAATTGATATCTAATTTCCTGATATGGGAATCTATTATCTGTCGTATTTCGGTCGTATCAATACGTTTGTGAATTGGCAATTGTGAGGCCATTTCTTTGACCACATCAAGCAATAAAAAACGCTCAGCATCTTCAATCCGATTGATACGCTGATAACGCTCTTGAGCTGACAAGCCAACACCATCGACTTGGTCAGCGTCATTTCTAGATATCTTTGTGGCTAATTTTTTTGAAGTTATTTTTTTAAAAGAAATTGAGTCTTCTTCTTCAGCCAAAAACTGAGATGAAATTTTGTATTCCTCCTGAATTAAACTATTGGAATAGACAAAATACTCGCTAGAGACGTCACCTTTTTTAACCTGAAAAAGTTCACTAAGCTGCTTCTCAATTGGCTTGGTAGAATCCGCAATACTGGCCAATTCAAAGTAGTATTTATTGACCTCACGTTCTTCAATGTCGCTGACAACATTGACTAACATCTGTTTTGCTGCAATGGAAAACTGCTCTTCGTTATTTTCTACATTACTCTTGATCCAATAGCCTTGTACGAAAATAATTCCGATAAGTGCAAGCGTCATTGCAATGATCAAAATTTTAAACAACCTCGTATTCATAGCTGCGAAATTATTGTTTTAACATTCGCAGAACTCAGCGTTTAACCTAAAGTTAACATGACTTTGCAGGATTAAATTCAAATCCCATGAAATATTTTATCGAACCTGTTAACTTGCTGTTTAGTATCTTCAATCTTAACATTATTTAAGATATAGTCTGCCAATTCTACCTTCCGAGATTCAGACCATTGGTTCTCCATTCGTCTTAAAACCTCAGCTTTTGAAACTGAATCACGCTTCATAACGCGTTCGATGCGGAGAGATTTAGGAGCAGTCACTAAAAGTGTGGCATCAAAAAAGGACTGCCGATTGTGTTCAAAAATAATCGCTGCTTCATAAATAATATAAGCTGCATTTTGTCGAGACAACCAAGTTTCAAAAGCGCGATGAACTTTGGGGTGAATAATGGCATTGAGTTTTTTTAATTGAGCGGTATCAGAAAACACAATTTGCCCCAATCGAGAGCGATCAATTTCCTGATTGACAAGAATATCAGTTCCGAATTGATCAACAATCTCGTCTACAACTCCTTGAATAGCATAGAGTTTTTTAGCTTCAGTATCTGCAATGAAAACTGGAATTGATTTTTCTTTAAAAAACTGAGCCACAGTGGATTTACCACTTCCTATTCCGCCTGTTAAACCAATCGTTTTCATTCGCGTATCAGGTAATTTACATGCGTTGTATTGAATCTTATTTTTTTAATATGGGCTGGTTTTCCTTTGAGATAAGGAACCAAAACATTGTCATCTTTATCACGCTTTCTAAAATCACAAAGCAAATGAAAATCTTTTTTAGTGATGGCATCGTAATTTTGAAGTTCGACCTCAAAATTGATCTGTATTTCTTTCGGAAAAATTGAAACCTCAATATCATTAGGAACATTGATCACCTCTATCGGTAATTGCAAAGTTTTTTCAGTATATTTAGCAACTTCTAACTGATAAGCTACTTCCTCTTGAGAAATATCTTTAATATCTAAATCCTTCATTTCAATAGCAATGTGGTCTTCCAGTGACTCTTTCACATTAGAGATTGTTTTCTTTTCTGTATAAACACCCTTGAGTGTATCGAGTATTTTTTGATTGCCATATAGAGTAATGCTATCTGGGAAAAATTGAAATTTAGCAATAGAATCATAACCCGGAGCAAATTTGACATCAAGCCGAGAATGAACGCCAACCTTCTTAGCATAAAGCTGATAAGAACTAAAATTGAGTGTTTTCGTTTTTACAGCAAAAGTCTCATTTGGTATTTCAATATTCTGCTGCACCACAGATTTGATCTGATCATTTGTCAGGTGATACTCATTTTTTTCACCTTCAAGCTCATCAAAATTAATGTCAATCGTTGTGGTAAATAAATGATAACCTATCAATTTAATGCCTGTTGCTTCGAGTTGTACTTTGATTTGATTCCCATCAGATTTTTTAATCACAAGATCTTTAGGCAGATTTGTCAATTCATAATTAAAATCAATGACATCAGTGTAAGTCTTTGATAGCTTAAGGATAAACCAGATTAGGCTCGTTGAGAATAAGATGAAAAGGAAAACCTTATTACTATTTTGGAATATGTTTTTGACATCTATTTTCTTCATTTATCAAAAAATAAAAATGGATACTGCTTTTGCGGGTTTTTATTTAAAATCAGACAATGGTAATAGCTTTGTAGAAAAGCAAGGCCATAACCTGAAAACTGAATAAAAATAGCAATTATACTATAAAATCCAACGCTAATCGATTGATATTTCAATGTAGCTGATAAAAAGGCGATCATAAAATAAAGTAAATAAATAATCAAGAAATAAGGGAAACCAAATAATAACAAGAAAACTGAAACGCACAATCCTAAAGTGAAAACACTGGGAAAGAAAAAAGTAATTTTTTGAGTTTCAGGGAATTTCTTGATCAAAATCGGTCGTACCAATCCAAATTTAGCGACTTGTTTATAAAATTTAGAGAAATCAATACGGCGTTTGTGATAAAGATAAGCATCAGGGATAAAGCCTAATTTAAAACCCATTTTTTTGAGTGTAATAGAAAGCTCAGGATCCTCGCCAGGATGAATTTGCCCAAAGCCACCAGACTTTTCAAAAGCCTGTTGAGATAGACCCATATTAAAACTGCGGGGCTCATAAGATGGGTTCATTTTTTTCCGACCTCTTATTCCACCTGTAGTGATGAGAGAAGTCATCGAGAAATCAATTGCTTTTTGGATATTGGAAAAAGAATCGTGCGCGCGATCCGCTCCTCCAAAACAAT
>JAKDUG010000030.1 GCA_030457805.1 Psychroflexus sp. | reverse complement strand
ATTCGGTTATCATATCTCGTTTTAAACTAAAGACTTTCCCTATAAAATATTTAATGACAAATCTAATCGATTCATTTAAAAGGAGGTGTCTAGATCATACAAGCAGGAAATTTTAAAATTAGAAATGACCACGAATATTTAAGAAAATTTGCCTAGTTCTTGCAAGTCTTTATCCTCAAGAAAAGCATTGCAGACCCTAAAGTTTGCCAGTCGGTTTTTCATTTCTCCGATATACACTCCAAAACTATTTTTATATACAATTTGGTTATACGGCTGTGGCGCATCAATATTTAGATAGTTGTAATCAAAACGCTTGATTCCTTGTCCATGATAACAAGCAATACAACGGCTATAAGTGCTGGTGACTTCGTTTTTTAAAACACAAGCTTGTCCTTCACTTTTAAAAGGAGAGAAAATTGGTTCTAGGTCTGTTAAAAGTTGAAGGCTTTCCTCTTCTTCCATTATTTGATATTCCTCTAATAGCCGTCTAACCGATTCTACTTTCATGGTTTTTAAGGCCTCTATTAATTTTAGTTTAAAAATTTCAACTTCCTGTACAGGAAGTTTAGAAACTGAAGTGTTTTTGGATGTTGAAATAAAAGAAGTTTTAAATGATGGTAAAGAAACTCTAGAATTTCGATTTCAATATACGTTAAAGTTAGATAAATAACTCTTATTTAGAAAGTTTATTTCCTAAAAACTTGTGAGGATGATTATAGCTGTCACCTCCTCCCCTGGTATGACTTATTTTTGTAGTTTATCAAAACAAACATTATACATTAGAGAATATCGTCTCCAAAAAATCAATAAATCATGCTATATAATTATTGAGCATGATTTTATAGAGAATGTTTGTATTTCATTTCAACAAAGTTTTTTACACATCAATTTATATTGGACTCCCGCTCTAGCTTCCATTTTTTCCTGTGACAATCTAAATTTTGTTTGTTTCAATACATTTTAAATATGCAAAAGCATTGTTAAATATTTTAAAAAAGTGTAAATGGGATTTAATACTTGGTTTTTTTTGTATTTTTGGGATTATGAAAGAGATCTTCAGTAAAGTATCATCTGTTTTGATGGCATTTGTGGTGATGACCACAACGATGTCTTTTGCAGTTGATATGCATTATTGCGGAGACGCTTTAGTTGATTTCTCTTTATTCCATACCGCCGAAACTTGTGGAATGGAAGATCACGAAAGCCAAATGAGCTGCGAAAAAGAAATGTCAGAAAAATCTTGTTGTTCTGACACCCAAATAGAACTTGATACTCTGGATGGTTTAAATGCTTCATATACGCATTTAACTTTCGAGCAACAGATCTTTGTGACCACTTTCTTTGACACGCATTTTAATCTTTTTGAAGGACTTGATAAAAACATCATTCCATTTAGAGACTACATTTCTCCCTATCTCATAAGGGATGTACAAAAGCTACACGAGACTTATTTAATTTGATTTTAAACAGCTCCAAGCCCGAATAACTATCGGAACTGGGAAAACCCTGCCCCTATACTTATTTCATTTAGGGTTCATTTTATTGTGTTTAATTTTCTGATACGCTCAGGATTTTATACGATGTATAACTGTTTAACTATCAATAAGAATGCTAAATAAAGCTATAAAATTTCTCATAGAGAATAAACTCGTAGCCGTCTTAATGCTCGCTGTTTTTGTCAGCTTAGGCGTGGTTAATGCACCATTTAATTGGGACACAGGTTTTCTTCCTTCCGATCCTGTGGCCGTGGATGCCATCCCTGATATTGGGGAGAATCAACAAATCGTATTCACTAAATGGGAAGGCAGATCGCCACAAGATATAGAAGATCAAATAAGTTATCCTCTTACGACAACACTAATGGGTATTCCAGGGGTGAAAACGATACGTAGTTCTTCTATGTTCGGTTTTTCAAGTATTTACATCATTTTTGAAGAAGATGTGGAATTTTACTGGAGTCGAAGCCGTATTCTCGAAAAATTAAATTCCTTACCCAACGGATTATTGCCTGAAGATGTCAATCCAGCCTTGGGTCCAGATGCCACAGGCTTGGGGCAAATCTATTGGTACACCTTGGAAGGCCGTGATAAAGAAGGCAATGTGACTGGAGGTTGGGATCTGAACGAACTCCGCAGTATTCAGGATTATTATGTCAAATATGCACTTTCTTCTGCCAGCGGCGTTTCTGAAGTCGCTTCCATTGGTGGTTATGTACAGGAATATCAGGTGGATGTTGATCCTGAAAAGATGCGCCAATACGATATTGGTTTAGATGATATTGTGACTGCCGTCAAGCAAAGTAATAAAGATATCGGGGCGCAAACCCTAGAAATCAATCAAGCAGAATACCTGGTGCGTGGTCTGGGCTATGTGAAGTCTATCGCGGATATAGAAAATGCGGTTGTCACTTCTAAAGATTATACATCCATCAAAATTGAAGATTTAGCAAATGTAAGCTTGGGTCCTGCCCCGCGCCGTGGAATTCTAGACAAGGAGGGCGCTGAAGTTGTTGGTGGTGTTGTTGTCGCTAGATACGGGGCAAACCCAATGGAAGTGATCAATAATGTGAAAGCTAAAATAGATGAACTCAAAGGAGGTTTACCGTCTAAAGAACTTGCAGATGGGCGTACTTCTCAACTCACTATCGTCCCGTTTTATGACAGAACAGAACTTATTCAGGAAACCTTAGGAACGCTTGATGATGCCTTAACCCTGGAAATACTCATTACCATCTTTGTAATTATCGTCATGGTCTTCAACTTAAGAGCTTCCCTCCTTATCTCTGGCCTATTACCCGTTGCGGTATTAATGGTTTTCATTTCGATGAAGTTTTTTAATGTCGATGCCAATATTGTGGCTTTATCCGGTATTGCCATTGCTATTGGGACCATGGTCGATGTTGGGGTTATACTTTGTGAAAATATCATTAGGCATCTGGATGAGGAAGATCAGCGCTTTCGTAAAGGTGGCATAAGAGAGCCGATGAACCTTGTGGTCTATAATGCTACTGCCGAAGTGTCTGGCGCTATTCTGACGGCGGTATTGACCACTATCATCAGTTTTATTCCAGTATTTACAATGATTGGTGCCGAAGGAAAATTATTTAGACCCTTAGCCTTTACCAAAACAATGGCATTAACAGCCTCTCTTATTGTTGCTTTGTTCTTAATACCTCCTTTTGCTTCTTTCTTGTTTCGAAGAAAAGGCATCAGGAAAACCAGCAGGTATATCATCAATGGGATACTCATTCTTCTAGGGGTTACGGCTATCATTCTAGGTTATTGGTTAGGTCTGATATTAATCGGTTTTGGGATAACAGCACTTTTAAAAGAAGAAAAGATAGCTTCTAAAATTTCCGATAAACTGACCTTATCAGCTCAACGGGCTAACACCATAAATATATTTATTTCAGCCTTAGCAATTGTCTTCCTACTTGCAGATTACTGGCGGCCACTAGGCGTTGATGAAAGTATATTTTGGAACCTATTATTCGTAGGATTAATTTGTTTTGGTTTGCTAGCGGTCTTCTGGTTATTCCAAAGCTACTATACACGCATCCTAAGATGGGCACTCCGCAATAAAATTTTATTTCTTTCAGTTCCGACTGTCATTGTCGTTTTTGGAGTTCTCATTATGCAAAATACTGGAAAGGAATTTATGCCTTCCTTAAACGAAGGTTCCTTTCTGCTGATGCCAACCTCTCTGCCTCACGCCGGTGTTGAAGAAAATAAAAGGGTATTGCAACAATTGGATATGGCAGTAGCGAGTCTTCCAGAGATTGAGACCGTTGTTGGTAAAGCTGGACGTACGGAATCAGCATTAGACCCAGCGCCGCTGTCCATGTATGAAAATATCATTCAGTACAAAGCTGAATATATGTTAAACGAAAATGGGAAGCGTCAGAGATATAGTGTCAATGAAGATGGGCTCTTTATGCTTAAAGACGGGAGCTTAGTCATGAATCCTAATCGTGAAGTGACTAAGAGTGAAAGCTATGAGGATTCGGAAATAAAAGATCCTTCTTTTGTGGAAAACCAAAACCTTATTCCTGATGATGAGGGTGAGTTTTATAGAAACTGGCGTCCTGAAATACAGTCCCCTGATGATATTTGGAATGAAATCCTGAAGGTGACCAAACAACCAGGCGTCACCTCTGCTCCTAAATTACAGCCTATAGAAACCCGCTTGGTCATGTTGCAAACAGGAATGCGTGCGCCAATGGGTATTAAGGTGAAAGGTCAAGATTTACGAGAAATCGAAGCCTTTGGAAAACAATTAGAAGATATTCTTAAAAAATCGAATGGCGTTAAAAAAGAAGCCGTCTTTGCCGATCGTATTGTCGGCAAGCCTTATCTCCTCATTGATATTAAACGAGAACGACTTGCACGCTATGGCATTACCATTGAAGATGTACAACAGATCCTACAAGTTGCTGTCGGTGGCATGCCTTTAACGCAAACTGTAGAAGGTCGTGAGCGCTATGGTATTCGGGTACGCTATCCGCGGGAATTAAGAGCAAATCCAGATGATATTAAAGCCATTTATGTCCCTGTTGAAGATGGAAACCCAGTGCCATTAGGAGAGCTTGTCGATATTCGCTACGAGCAGGGACCACAAGTAATTAAGAGTGAAGACACCTTCTTAGTCGGCTATGTCTTATTTGATAAACTGGACGGCTTTGCAGAAGTTGATGTTGTGGAAGATGCACAAGCCTTAATTCAAGAAAAAATAGACAATGGTGAATTGAGCATCCCTAAAGGAATTAACTATCAATTTACAGGAACTTATGAGAACCAATTACGCGCAGAAAAAACATTGGCTGTCGTAGTGCCATTGGCTTTGGCTATTATCTTCTTGATCCTCTATTTTCAATTTCGCTCTGTCTCTACCTCTTTGATGATATTTACTGGCATCGCCGTTGCTTTTGCTGGTGGTTTTCTCATGATTTGGTTTTACGGACAGGATTGGTTTTTAAACTTCAGCCTCTTTGGAGAAAACCTGAGAGATCTGTTCCAGATGCACACCATCAATTTAAGTGTGGCCGTTTGGGTCGGCTTCATTGCCTTGTTTGGTATCGCGACCGATGATGGCGTCGTTATGGCCACTTATCTGACGCAGACTTTTGACAGAAATAAACCAGAAAGCAAAAAAGATATACAAAACTCTATTGTAGAAGCTGGACAAAAACGTATTCGGCCGTGCTTGATGACAACCGCAACTACAATTTTAGCCTTGTTGCCAATCTTGACCTCCACAGGTCGAGGTAGCGATATCATGATACCGATGGCAATACCAAGTTTTGGAGGGATGCTTATTGCTCTCATTACACTTTTTGTAGTCCCTGTCCTATTCAGCTTGAAAAAAGAATTACAACTCAAAAAACTGAACACATGAGATATTTTTTAATCATAGGATTTTTTTCATTGGCAGTACACACGCTAAGCGGACAGCAGCTTCAGTCTTATATAGAGGAAGCAAAGGCGAATAATCCTGAAATACAAGCTATTGAGTTGCGCCATAATGCTGCCGAAGAAAAGATAAATGAGGTGAACACATTGCCAGACACTGAGTTTGGCGCCGCCTACTTTGTAAGCGAACCAGAAACCAGAACAGGCGCGCAACGTGCCAAGTTTTCCGTCAAGCAAATGTTGCCTTGGTTTGGAACAATTACAGCAAGAGAAAATTACGCTGCATCAATGGCTGAAGCCGAATATGTAGAGATCACCATCGCAAAACGAAAACTCGCACGATCAGTATCAGAGTTCTATTATTTATTATATGGAATCAAAGCCAAACAAAAAGTTCTGGAAGACAATATTCAGCTTCTAAAAACATACGAACAATTGGCTTTAACTGCAACAGAAGTTGGTAATGCAAGCGCTGTTGATGTATTGCGTTTGCAAATACGTCAAAATGAATTACAACAACAAAAAGAGGCCCTACTACAACAGGCAAAGGGTATTCAAGCCGCTTTAAATAGCTTGATGAATCATAAATATGATCGTGACATCAGTGTTGTTTCTAATTTAGAAATCCCGTTAGAGGATCCTGTGCACAGCTATGAAGTCCTGTCCTTAAACCCAGAATTGATTAAATTCGATAAACTCTATGAATCTGTCACCCAATCAGAAGAACTCAACCAAAAAGAAAGCGCACCAAGTATAGGAGTTGGATTAGATTATATCGCCATCGAAGAACGTCCTGAGATGAATTTTAGCGACAATGGAAAGGATATCATAATGCCTATGGTTTCGATTTCAATTCCCATTTTTAACAAGAAATATAAATCGACGACCAAACAAAACGATCTCAAACAACAAGAAATCCAATCACAAAAGAAAGACCGCTTAAACACCTTAAAATCCCAATTTTCCAGAGCAATTTCACAACGGAATCAAGCTAGGATAAAGTTTAACATTCAAGAAAAAAACCTAAAACAAGCAGAAAATGCCGAAGAAATTTTGACCAAGAATTATGAAACAGGCACTATTAATTTTAATGATGTACTGGATGTTCAAGAATTGCAGTTAAAATTCGGGATTAACCAGATAGAAGCCATACAGGAATACTACACGCAATCAGCGACCATTAACTATCTAACTAATTAAAAAATGGAAAAAAATTTCTATATTAAAAATATGGTTTGTGATCGCTGCATCAGAGTTTTAAAAAACGAATTGTTGGCAGCAAACTTGACTGTGAACGAAATCGAATTAGGACGAGTGGAAATCACAGTTGAAAATGAAAAGGACATCCGAAATACGGTGGCGAAAGTTGCCAAAGCAAATGGTTTTCAACTTTTAGAAAGTCCCGATGATTATTTAGTAGAACGCACAAAAATTGAAATGATTAATATGCTTAATCATCTCCCTTTGGATCCCAATCGCAAACTTTCCGAATTGCTTTCTGAAAAACTGCAAGTCAATTATTCAAAAATCAGTCGAACGTTTTCAAGTCAAGAAAAAGTGACACTTGAAAAATATTTCATCAAGCTCAAAATAGAACGCGTCAAAGAATTAATACAGAACAACCAACATAATTTTACTGAAATCGGTTATTTATTAGATTATAGCAATGTGAATCACTTGTCACGTCAATTTAAAAATAGGACAGGAATGAGCTTATCGAAATACAAAACTGAAAAGGGCGACGATAGAAAACCCTTGGACCAAATTGTATAGATATTATCCGAAATTTTGACACAATCAGTTAAACAAATCTTTTAAATTTAACTATAAAATAAAACATAATGATGCTAAGCTTTAAAAAAACAATATTTCTGATTGGTGTTTTGCTTGTTTTTTTAAGAGGCCAAGCACAAACTTCACATCCTGAAGAAGGCAATGTCGATAATTTGCCCGTGCGCGAATACACCTTGACCCTCAAGGAAGAAATGGTCAATAAAGCGGGAAAAGAAGTAAAAGGAATGACTGTCAACGGAACTATTCCTGGCCCGACGCTTGAATTTACAGAAGGTGAATATGCAGTTATCTACGTGAAAAATGAAATGAGCGTGGAGACTTCGGTGCATTGGCACGGCATGTTGTTACCCAATTTTATGGATGGTGTCCCCTATTTAACCACCCCTCCTATACAACCTGGGACTACCTTTAAATATGAATTTCCTATCAAACAAAATGGGACCTATTGGTATCACTCCCACACCATGTTTCAGGAACAAAGTGGCGTTTTTGGATCCTTACTTATCAATCCGAAAGAAAAGACATTGGATTATGATAAAGATCTGGTGCTCATGCTGTCTGATTGGACCAATGAAAAACCTAAAAATGTGCTGCGCAACCTTAAGCGTGGGAATGAATGGTATCAAATGAAAAAGGGAACTTCCACCCCATTGAATCAAGTGATTTCCCGAGGCGCTTTTAGGGCGCAACTCGATTTTTGGCGACAACGCATGGATGGCGCAGACATTGCTGACGTCTATTATCCTGCATTTTTGATCAATGGCGAAGAATCAATTGATTATACTCAATTTGAATCCGGAGAAAAAATTCGACTGCGACTCATCAATGGTTCTGCCTCTTCACAATTTTGGTTGACCTTCGGTGGTGAAATGCCGCTTTTGGTCTCTGCCGATGGTCAAAATGTTGTTCCCGTCGCCCACGACAAAACTTTTATTGCCACAGCCGAGACCTATGATTTTATCGTTAATGTTCCACAAAATGGGAAGATTGAATTAAGGGTCATGGCACAAGACGGTTCCGGAACGGCTAAAGCATACATAGGCAAAGGCAATCCCCTTGCTGCTGAAGTTCTTCCAAAACCCGATAAAATAAAGATGATGCAGCAAATGGCAAAAATGGATATGAAAATGGGCGCACACGCCTTAAAATTCCGCCCCAAAAAGGACGAACGTTATCAAATGAAAGAGGAATATGGGATGAAGATGGACGATATGGATATGGATGGTGATAAGATGAAGCATTCAAAGTTACCTTCCAACAAAGGAGAAATGAAGCATTCCAATATGAAAAAGAATGACGATGACGAGATGCAAATGGACGGCATGGGTATGTTTTCAGAATACAATTACGATGACCTCAAGGCGCCTGAGAAAACGGCATACGATCAAGATCTTCCAGTCCATGAAATTCTGTTAAACCTGACCGGAAATATGAACCGTTATATTTGGAGTATGAATGGTACGGCACTAAGTGAAACCGATAAGATAAAAATAAAAGGCGATGAAATAACTAGAATCACTTATAAAAACCTGACGATGATGCATCACCCGATGCACTTGCACGGTCATTTTTTTAGGGTGATCAATAAAAATGGAGAATATTCCCCCCTAAAACACACTGTCAATGTTCCGCCAATGCAAGAAATGACGATCGAATTTAGTGGCAATAATGGTGATGAGTACGGTGATTGGTTTTTACATTGTCACATCCTCTACCATATGAATAGCGGAATGGACAGAATCATAAGTTACGACACCCCACGCGACCCAAGAATGAAGGAGCATCCTGTTTCCAATCTAATTAATGAAACAGATCTATTTTACACTTGGTCGTTGGTCGATGTGGCCTCGCATATGGCTTCTTTTGATTTTGTAGCTTCTAATATTCGTAATCAATTCAATGTTTCGGCAGAATACGGTTGGAATGAAAATTTGGAAGCCGAAGTCACCTATGAACGTTATCTGCACGATTATTTGCGGGTCTTTGGAGGGGTGAATATTGAAAACGAAATGGAAGATCATTTGGATGAAATTTCAACCACTGCCATTGCTGGGATTCGGTTTTTAACGCCTTATTTATTTAATCTCGATGTACGCATTGATAGCAAGTTGCGTCCACAAATTAGTTTGAGTCGTGAGATTCTCATATTTCCGCGGACCGCGCTATTCGGAAATTATGAATATCAAGCCGATTTTGGATGGGTAGACGAACTTCCGGAAGGAGATCATTTCAACAAGGAAAGCACATGGAGCGCCGGTATAGAATACTATTTATCACGAGACTTCTCTTTAATGGGAAGTTATGATAGCCGGTTTGGAGCTGGAGGCGGACTCTCCGCAAGATTTTAAAAGTAGAACCTAATTATTAATTTAAAACTTAAAACTATGAAAAATTCAAAACTGATTGAAGCCTTGAATAACTGTGTGGCTCACTGCAATTACTGCGCTGATGCCTGCTTAAATGAAAGCGATATCAAAATGATGGTCGATTGTATTAGAACAGATAGAGCTTGCGCGGAAGTATGTAGCACAACGGTAAAACTATTGGCTATGGATTCTGAATTTGCGAAAGCGATGGTAGAAAAATGCCACGAGATCTGTAAAAAATGTGCTGAAGAATGTGGTAAACACGATCATCAACATTGTAAAGATTGCGCAGAAGCATGTCAGAAATGTGCAGAGGCTTGTGAAGCTTATTTAGCTTAATTAATAAAAAGAAGCTATCTCAAAAGATAAAATTGGTATTTAGAACTCACAATGACTGTAAATCATTTTCGTGAGATCCTGAAATAAATTCAGAATGACAGTTTTTCATCATTTTTGAGACAATTTCAGTCACTAATAACTTTTATAAACAAATATAATGAAAACAGTAAAAAGAAGTCTTGGAACACTAGCACTTGCGGCTACAATGGTTTTAAGCGTATCCTGTAAGGATGCCAATCAAAAAGAAGCAACGGCCGCTAAGGATAATGAAGCGCAACAAGAAACAACAAATGATAAAAAAGACATGGCGATGAATGCTAGTCAGGAGTCAAAATCTGAAATCATTTTGAAAGATTATTTTAATTTGAAAGATGCTTTAGTCAACGATAATCATGAGAAAGCAAAAGACTTGGGAATGACCTTGACAACCTCCTTAAAATCTTTTGATGTATCAAACTATACTGAAAGTGAGCAGACGGGATTGAAAGGTATCATTGAAGATGCAAAGGAACACGCGGAGCATATTTCAGAAAGTCCTATGGAACACCAAAGAGAGCATTTTGACATTTTGAGCAAAGATGTTATTGATATGATCGCTATAACGGGAACCGATAAAAAACTATATCAGGATTTTTGTCCAATGTACAATGACAATAAAGGAGCCGCTTGGTTAAGTACAACCAAAGAAATTAAAAATCCATACTTTGGAAGTAAAATGATGGGCTGTGGAAAAGTACAAAAGGAAATTAATTAATGAGAATTATCAAAATCATTGCATTGGTTTTGCTGGTTGCGTTTGTGGGTATTCAATTTATACCCACAAGTCGCAATCTAAGTGAGAATGTCCCAAAAACCGATTTTATGGAGATCAATAAAGTACCTGCTACCATAAAAAACAAATTACAGGTATCCTGTTATGATTGCCATAGCAACAATACAGCATATCCTTGGTACAATAAAATACAACCAGCCGCTTGGTTTTTGGAGGATCACATAAAAGAAGGAAAAGACGAGTTGAATTTTAATGAATGGGGAGAATATTCCGACCGAAGGAAAAATAGCAAGTTGCGATCAATTATTAGTCAAATTGAAGATGATGAAATGCCTCTAGAAAGCTATACATTTATCCATAGAGATGCTATGCTTTCAAATGTTGATGCACAAGTTATTATTGATTTCATGTCAAAGTTAAAGGATAGTTAAATTAAAATCCTGAAAAGAGAAAAGGAACACTTTTTTTGTTGGTTGGTTAGTATAAAACCCTTTCTCTTTTTTAGGTATAAAATGAAGACCTTTGAAAGCATATGGTAAGACAGGAAGTAAGGATATTCTGTCAAACCAAGTACATAGAGGATTGAATTATTTAATTTATACGGTAAAACTCACAATTATTTCGGGAGTACTTTACCTACAATTTAAAGAATATTATAATGAAACATACGTATCACATAGCAGGAATGACCTGTAAGGGTTGTCGCAGTCACGTGGAGCAGACACTTTCTAAAGTGGAGGGCGTGAGCAACGCATCTGTAAACCTTGAAAAGGAAGAAGCTACTATTGAAATGGAATCACATATTCCGCTAGAAAAATTTCAAGAAGCTTTAAAAGAAGATGGTGGCAGTTATTCAATTTCAGCAACTCAGCATTCCGAAAAGCGAGCCATGAAAAATTCCTATTATATTGGCGGTATGTCCTGCAACGGATGCCAGAAACACGTAGAAGAAACCTTGAGTAATGTGAAGGGCGTTTCTAAAGTTTCGGTGGATTTAGAAAACGAGCAGGCAGAAATCGAAATGGAGAAGCATATTCCATTAGAGAAATTTCAGCAAGCTTTGAAAGATGATGGTGGGAGTTATTCAATTTCAACAACTAAGCCTTCCGAAAAGCAAGCCATGAAGCATTCCTATTATATTGGCGGTATGTCTTGCAACGGATGCCAGAAACACGTAGAAAAAACCTTGAGCAACATGAAAGGCGTTTCTAAGGTTTCGGTGAATTTAGAAAACGAGCAGGCCGAAATCGAAATGAACAAGCATATTCCGTTAGAGAAATTTCAGCAAGCTTTGAAAGATGATGGTGGGAGTTATTCAATTTCAACCACAAAACCTACTGATAAAATAAAGAAGTCAAGTAAAAAGAGTTCTAAACATGAGACTCCCACCTCAGCGGGAGTTTATTACTGCCCCATGCATTGCGAAGGTGATAAAACCTACCATAAGCCTGGCGACTGCCCAGTTTGCGGGATGGATCTCGTAGAAGAACAAAATTTATCTGCTCCTTCAGGCGATCAATGGACCTGCCCCATGCATCCCGAAATCGTGAAAGACGAAGCTGGAGCCTGCCCTATTTGCGGAATGGATCTCGTCCCGATGGAACCAGATCTTTCTTCTGAAGAAAAAACCTATAAGAAATTACTGAAGAAATTCTGGATAGCCCTAGGCTTTACCTTGCCTGTTTTCCTAATTGCAATGAGCGAGATGATACCAAATAATCCATTATATGATGTGATAGAACAAAAATGGTGGAACTGGATTCAGTTTGCTTTATCCATTCCTGTGGTATTTTATGCCACGTGGATGTTTTTTGAACGCGCCTACCGCAGCATCAAAACTTGGAACCTCAACATGTTTACCCTTATTGGGATAGGTGCTGGCGTCGCATGGCTTTTTAGTGTATTTGGTATGTTATTTCCAGATTTCTTTCCTGCACAATTTAAAACCGAATCGGGTGCTGTCCACGTTTATTTTGAAGCCGCTACCGTGATTCTTACCTTGGTATTGATGGGCCAAGTATTGGAAGCCCGCGCCCATAGCAAAACCAATTCAGCCGTCAAAGAATTATTAAAATTAGCGCCCAATAAGGCGGTGCGCGTCGTCGATGGAAAGGAAGAAGAAGTCTCTATTGATCAGATTCAAAAAGGAGATATTTTAAGGGTAAAACCAGGTGATAAAATCCCAGTAGACGGTGTCATTACCGAGGGAAATACGACCGTAGATGAGTCGATGATTTCTGGAGAACCTATTCCTATTGATAAAGCAGAAGATGATCAAGTGAGTAGCGGCACCATCAACGGGAATCAATCCTTCTTGATGAAAGCCAAAAAAGTGGGTAGCGATACCTTATTGTCTCAGATTATACATATGGTCAACGGTGCCAGTCGCAGTCGGGCGCCTATTCAGAAATTGGCAGATACGGTTTCAGGTTATTTTGTTCCTGTCGTCGTCATTATCTCGTTAATCACTTTTGCCGTTTGGGCCATATGGGGACCAGAACCTGCTTATGTCTATGCTTTGGTCAATGCTATTGCGGTGCTTATTATTGCCTGTCCCTGTGCCTTAGGATTGGCAACACCAATGTCTATCATGGTAGGCGTTGGTAAAGGCGCACAAAACGGGGTCTTGATTAAAAATGCCGAAGCGCTTGAGAAAATGGATAAAGTGACTACACTTATCGTGGATAAAACAGGAACCATTACAGAAGGAAAACCTACTGTAGAAAAAACGGGGTCTTTCGACGACTCATTTTCTGAAAATGACATTGCCCAACTCATCGCGTCGCTTAATAGCTCTAGCGAGCACCCACTTGCGGAAGCCACCGTCAAATATGGGGAAGAACAAAAAATTAAAATCTCTAAAACCGAAAACTTCAGCGCCGTAACAGGTAAGGGCGTAGAAGGAACTGTGGATGGTAAAAAGCTGGATTTAGGAAATGCCAAAATGATGGCGCATGCCAATGCTAATCTTTCGGCTGAAATGGAAAGCGAAGCGCAATCTTTTCAAAAACAAGGGAAAACGGTTTCCTATTTGGCAGTAGATGGCGAAGTATCGGGTTACGTCGTTATTGGTGATAAAATCAAAGAAACGAGTGCCAAAGCCATCAAAGAATTACAAGATAAAGATATTGCTGTTATTATGCTCACAGGAGATAACCATGATACCGCGCAAGCCGTAGCGAGTGAACTCAATCTTGCCGACTTTAAAGCCGGAATGCTACCAGAAGATAAGTTGGAAGAAGTCAATAAACTACAAGAAGAAGGAAAAGTCGTTGCCATGGCCGGAGATGGAATTAACGATGCGCCTGCACTTGCCAAGAGTGATGTGGGAATTGCCATGGGAACGGGAACCGATGTCGCGATAGAAAGCGCGATGATCACATTAGTCAAAGGCGACCTACACGGCATTGTAAAAGCACGTAATTTGAGCGATGCCGTCATGAAAAACATCAAAGAGAATCTATTTTTTGCGCTCATTTATAATACCCTTGGTGTTCCCGTCGCAGCAGGAGTCTTATTTCCGTTTTTCGGAATTTTACTCTCTCCGATGATTGCCGCATTGGCGATGAGTTTTAGTTCGGTTTCTGTGATAGCCAATGCCTTAAGGTTGCGCAATTCAAAAATCGGATAAAAACAAGATCTCACAGGTTTTCAGAACCTGTGAGATCTGAATCTAAGTCGATGCGTTTTTAGAATTAGTAAAAAAAATATCCTCCCAATAGCTGAATTATGTTCCTATTGTTTATTAAAAAATTATTTAAGAGATGCTTAAATAAACCTTTGGAGTAAAAAAAGAATAAAATGAAAAAATACATTATTTATAGTATCATACTTATTGCAGGAATTGTCTTAGGCGGCTTATTTTTCTCCACTTCTCAAGAGAATAATCCATCATCAGATTCATCTGCGCATACACACACCGAAGAGTCGGATGATCAAACCATGTGGACCTGCTCCATGCACCCACAAATTATGCAGACGGAGCCTGGAGATTGTCCTATTTGTGGAATGGATCTTATCCCAGCCGAATCTGGAGGTGATGGCCTATCTGCCAATGCAATCAAAATGACCAAAAATGCAATGGCCTTGGCAAATATTCAAACCAGTCGCGTTGGCAATGCCGTCAGTGAGAATGGAAGTGCCATTTCATTATCGGGTAAAATTGTAAAAAACGAAGAAGCGAATTCTGTTCAAGCCAGTTATTTTGATGGCCGTATTGAACGTTTGCATGTCAATTATGAAGGACAAGAAGTGCGCAGGGGACAGCTTTTGGCAACCATATATTCGCCAAATCTTGTCGCAGCTCAACAAGAATTGATTACCACGGCTTCCATGAAGAAAAGTCAACCCACGCTTTACAGATCCGTCCGAAATAAACTGAAGAATTGGAAACTTTCAGAAAGTCAAATCAACAGTATTGAAGAATCTGGAGAAGTCCTTGAAAATTTTCCTATTTACGCCACAGTTTCTGGAACAGTTTCTGAAAAAATTGCAGCGGAAGGTGATTACGTCAAACAGGGTCAGCCTATTTTAAGAGTTAGCAACCTAAACTCAGTTTGGGCAGAGTTTGATGCCTATGAAAATCAGATTTCGCAATTTGAAAAAGGGCAACAAATAAAAATGACCCCCAACGCTTATCCCAATAAAACTTTTGATGCAATCCTATCTTTTATTGATCCAATACTCAACACCCAAACCAGGATAGTCACGGTAAGAGCCACAATTCAAAATAAAAACAACCTGTTGAAACCAGGAATGTTTGTCACAGGCCTGATAGAAAGTGTCGGCGCTTCGGTAGATCAACAACTTACCGTTCCTGCATCAGCAATCATGTGGACTGGAGAACGCTCATTGGTGTATCTAAAAACCAATCCTGACGATCCTATTTTTGAAATGCGAGAAGTCACAATAGGTCTCAAAAATGGCCAAACTTATAGCATTACAGATGGCCTTGAGAAAGGAGATGAAATCGTAACCAATGGCACCTTTACAGTGGATGCTGCTGCTCAATTACAACGGAAAAAATCAATGATGAATAAAGGCAATGCTGCGGATAAAAAAACGGAAACAAAACAGGCTGATATGAAAATTGAACTTTCACAAGAAGCGCAAAAAGCTTTTGTCAAAAGTTTAAACCCCTATTTGAAGATGAAAGATGCCTTTGTAGACAGTGAGGCAACTCTCGTTTCTAAATATGCCAAAGCCACTTCTGAATCATTGAAATCCATTGAAATTCATGATTTGGGAAAGATGGAGCAATCGCATATCAATAAAAGTGTAGAAATACTATATGAGATTGCTGAAAGCGATGATCTGGAAAAGCAACGTGACAACTTTATCATACTCAACGAGAATATAATTCCAATAGCCATGAATGTTGAAGAAGCCGAACCTATCCTCTACGTTCAGAAATGTCCTATGGTAGATAATAATAAAGGGGCTGCTTGGTTGAGCACTGGAAAAGACATTCTGAATCCTTATTATGGAGAGGCAATGCTAACCTGTGGGAGTGTTATTGATTCTTTACAATAGAGAAATTCAGTTTACTAACTGTCTCCTTTAGTCGGATTGAAACCCTCAAAAAGATTTATTTGTTCAAAGCCCCGCATTATAATTATTGACAATGCGGGGTTTATTTAATCAATGCTCTTTTGAACAGCTTGGATAAAAGCTTGTCGGCCTTCGGTGAGTTTTTTTGATGAGGCTTTTGGCCAGGCTGCAAATTGAGCAATAACAAGGTCTTTATCCGGATCGATGTAAAGCATCTGTCCAAAAATTCCGACGGCAGCATAACTTCCATTTTTAAAACGCCACCACAAATATCCATAGCCACCACCTTGATCGTCTGTTTCATATAAAAGAGAAGTGGCATCTTCCAAATACTTCTCAGAAAGAAGATTTTTATCACCGCGTTTACCCTTATTTAACATCAGCGTTCCCAAGCGTGCATAATCCCGCAAGCTAGCCGAAAGACCACTTCCTCCGATGTTTAAATCACTACACTCATCGGCAAGCCAATAGGCACAATTTTTCATACCCCAAGGTTGCCAAATTTTTTCAGAAAGATAAGTCGCCAAACTTTTTCCTGTTGCTTTTTGTATCAAAATGCCGACTAAATCGGTTTCACCAGTGCTGTAGTTCCAATGGGTTCCTGGTTGATGCGCGAATTTCAGTGATTTCATATAGGTTAAAATATGAGATTCATTATTTTCACAAGGATTCTGATACATTTGCGCCACATCAGAGTCTGGATCCTCATAATCCTCGTTCCAGGCAATACCAGAAGTCATAGTCAGTAATTGTCGAACGGTCACTTTCCCGTAATCATGGCCTTTTAATGCTGGAATATATTTTTTCAAAACATCATCTAAATTTTCAATAGTTCCTTCTTTTAAAGCAACACCCAGCAGCATGGAGGAAACTGATTTCGCCATGGAAAAGGAAGTCCAAACGGTCTCTTTATCCACGCCGTCTGTATATGCTTCCAGTCTTATTTTATTGTCTTTTAGGACGATGACACCACCCACGTGATTTTCACTCATATAAGAATCCAAAGTTGTTTTGTCTTTCCACTGGGGCGTGATATCTTTGACTTCTTCGAGTGTGGAGGCTTGTGTTGTGCCAGCAGAAACCTGAATGCTAGGAAAAATAGCTTGCATCATCGGGAAACGTCTTTCTTTTTCGTCTTGCGACCAAAAGAGAAGGCTTTCCAATTTCTGGCCCATGGTTTCACCAGGTATATTTGCACTTTCTCTGTGAGCCATCTTCGTCTCGACGCTTTGACAATCCTGGGCATTTATTGTTAAAGTTACCTGTATTAAAAACAGAAAGAAGAAAAGGTTTATTTGATGGCGCATGTATTTATATTTATAAGGGTTCTGCCGCGCAAATATAGTGAACTCTTCTCTTGAACGCTCAAAGAATACTGAACACTTGCTCCTAGGCTTTGATATAACGCAATGAAAGTATTTCCCTGAATTAAATCCCGTTTTATCCAAAAAGATGACCAAAGTACAACTTATCATGAATTTTACCTTTAATCCTTCAAACTTTACTCTCAGAGGAAAAATATGATATTTATCATTTCACAAAGTGATTATTTATTATAACTTAGAGTCAATATTTGTATCAAAACTTACTGAAACCCTAAATTATGTCAAAATTCCAAAAAATTTTAGTCGCCACCGATTTTTCTGATAACGCTTCTGCTGTTTACGATTACACAGAAGAGATTGCTGGAGATTTCGAAGCAACAATAGATTTAATTCATATCATTAATATACCTCACTATTACCAATACT
>JAKDUG010000187.1 GCA_030457805.1 Psychroflexus sp. | reverse complement strand
TCAACACGAATACCATATTTATATACATCCTTCACAATTGAGTCGACAAAGTTTGTATTTGCTGTCGCCCTGATTAATGAATCTTGGTAGCTTGTTGTAATTTGACGCCAATTTTTCCAGATTGAATCTGCTTTTTTGACATTATAGATATAATAAGGAATATGGTTTTCGTTGATTTGCTCACGCTCGATTTCAATTTCTTTGTCAGATTTCAAAATGGCAAAATCAAAAGGCGAATACAAATTTTCGTATTGCCAAGGCTTATTTTTGATGATTTCGTATTTAAATTTCCCTTGAATTGGAAAGAAATACACAATCAAAAAAACACTGATAAGAAACAAAAATATTTTGTAAATCAGCGATTGTTTGGTGTAGATTATGTCAAGCTTAGACTTCATTTAGCCTCTTTTATAGGCTCAAAATTAGAAAAAAATTAGTCAATTCATTTATAATTCGTTTGTTCTTTTAAAAATCATTAATTTAGCGGCAACCGTAAAAAATAAATCATGAGTAAAGAAGTCGTTATAGTAAGCGCTGCGCGTACGCCAATAGGAAGTTTCTTAGGGAGTTTATCTTCTGTACCAGCAACCAAACTTGGTGCTATCGCAATCAAAGGCGCTTTAGATAAAATCAACTTAAAGCCTGAATTAGTCACTGAAGTTTTAATGGGAAATGTTGTTCAAGCAGGTAATGGACAAGCGCCTGCACGCCAAGCTGCAATCGGTGCTGGTATTCCAGATACTGTTCCTGCAACAACAATCAATAAAGTTTGTGCTAGCGGAATGAAAGCCGTGATGCAAGCTGCACAATCAGTCGCCCTTGGTGATGCTGATGTTGTGGTTGCTGGCGGAATGGAAAACATGAGTATGATTCCTCATTATTTAGATTTACGTAAAGGTAAAAAATTCGGTCCTGCTCAAATGGTCGATGGTCTCCAAAAAGATGGACTTGTTGATGCCTACAGCCAAGAAGCAATGGGAACATCTGCTGACTTTTGTGCAACTGAGCACAAAATCTCTCGTGAAGAACAAGATGCTTATGCCGTAGAATCATATAAGCGTAGTGCCAAAGCATGGGAAACAGGAAAATTTGACAATGAAGTTGTTCCTGTTGAAATTCCTCAACGCCGCGGTGAAGCCATTATCTTTAAAGAAGATGAAGAATACAAGAATATTAAACTCGACAAAATACCACAATTGCGCGCTGCCTTTTCAAAAGATGGGACAGCAACGGCTGCGAATTCATCAACAATTAATGATGGTGCCGGTGCAATGATTTTGATGAGTCGTGAAAAAGCTGACGAATTAGGTCTCAAAGTTCTAGCAACTATCAAGGCTTATGCTGATGCAGCACAAGAACCAAAATGGTTTACCACTGCACCTGCTAAGGCTGTTCCTTTAGCTTTAGAAAAAGCAAACTTAAAATTAGACGATATTGATTACTTTGAATTTAATGAAGCCTTTTCTGTTGTTGGTCTCGCAAACATGAAGATTTTAGGCCTTGACAATTCTAAAGTTAATGTCAATGGCGGTGCTGTTTCTTTAGGTCATCCACTGGGCTGCTCTGGCGTTCGTATCCTCATTACATTACTCAATGTCCTTGAGCAGAACGATGCTAAACGCGGAGCTGCAGGAATCTGTAATGGCGGCGGCGGTGCATCAGCTGTTGTCTTAGAAAGAGCTTAATTTTAAATTATCAAATCATATTCAAATGCAATACGGAATTTGCGAACTCAGCATCGTACCCGTCAGATCAGAAGCTAGTGATATTTCAGAAATGGTAACACAACTCCTCTATGGAGATCATTTTAAAATCATTGAAGAACGTAAAAAATGGGTAAAAATCCGTATTGCATTTGATCTTTATGAAGGTTGGATCGATAAAAAACAAGTCCGATTTATCACTGAAGACTTCTACTCGGCTTGTGATAAAAATGCAGTTTACTCTGCTGACTTAATCGATATTATCACACTTCAAAAACAACAAATCCAAAGCATTTGTTTAGGCTCAAACATCTCGCCTTCACATCTACTCGATCATCATTTTGAGGGTCAAATTTTTGAGCGACAAAATTCAAAACGATCACAAATTCTCGAAACAGCAATGCTTTACTTAAATGCGCCTTACTTATGGGGTGGCAAAACGCCTTTTGGTATCGACTGTAGTGGTTTGACTCAAATGGTTTACAAAGCAAATAGACTTCACTTAAATCGAGATGCCTCACAACAAGCTCAACAAGGTCAAACGCTTTCTTTTATAGAAGAAACTCAAGTTGGTGATCTCGCTTTTTTTGACAACAATGAAGGAAACATCATTCATGTTGGTATTATTATGGGTAATAATTACATCATTCATGCCCATGGAAAAGTACGCGTCGACAGAATTGATCACACAGGGATCTTTAATGTTGACACACGCACTTATTCGCACCAACTTCGCGTTTTAAAAAATCCTATCGATTAGAATTTAGTCGTCAACCCAAATGAGAAGTGGAAACCATCTTTTCCATGGAAAAGATTAAACTGTCCACTAACCAGTTCGGCTGCATTAATCCACATGCCGCCACCATATGAATTATGCCATTTGCTTGAGTCTTGATTAGGAATCCAAACACGACCGAGATCTGCGCCTCCAAAAACACCGAGTTGTATAGGCAAAAATGATGTGTGAATTTCATTAAAAGCATATCTCACATCCGCATTTCCAACAAGTGTTTGTTTCCCAGTAAATCGTTCTCTTCTGTAAGCTCGTAAACCTGAATCAGCTCCGAGATGGGCTGCATGATAAAAATTAAAATCATTCTTAAAGCGCAATTGAGATTGTACCTGAGTTCTTAAAACCAAACGATGTGAGCGCGATAATGGATTGAAAAATTCTAAAGAAGGCTCTAAACTATAAAAATGATCAGAACTTGAAAGATGATGTGTAAATCCAGCATCAACCTTAAAATTCATTCCTTTAGCCGGCGCTAGTTTATCATCATAACCTTCATATTGGTATGTTGCTGTAAGATCTAAAAAATTCTGATTTGAGAAAAAATCTTCATCCGTCATCTCAAAATCATTACCAATAGCATCTATGTATCGGTCAGAGGTTCGTTTAATTTTTAAGGCATTATAGTTCAAACTCAATTCATAAAAACTCCCGTACTTAGATTCTCGTCTCAAGCCTATACTGGCTTCAAAATCTCTAAGCCTAACGCGGTTGTAACTCTTCCCTAATGCGCTGTCGTTATTTTCACTTTCATTGCCAAATCCAAAAAAGTTACGCGCAAAACTTGGACTTTTATATGATGCCCTAGCAAAACCATTGAAGTCTCCAACAAGATCTGCATGTGCAAATTCATAAGACAAATTATAACTCTTCGTTCCAAAATAAAAACCTGCATTAATGATGTGCTGAGTTGAGTAATCCTCTCCATAAAATCCCTTATGTCTAAAAGTAGCCAAGCCACCAATCAGGAAACCATCATCTGGATTATAACCCAATTGAGGAACTGTCAACCGCGTATTATGAACTGTTTTTTCACGTAAAAAAACATTTTCTTCATAATCATCTGTCAATTTTTGACGTGCTTTTGAGCCGAGATTAAATGTGTTTTCTGAAGATTTATAATCGTGCACAATCACTTGTTTTTGATTCCCAACATCAAAAGTATCATGGCCGTGACCGCCTATCAATCGAAATTTTAATTTTGATTTATTCTCTCCTTTGACAGTAAAAACATCATCATCATCTAAACCGTAAATCCAAACCTCTTTTGTCAACACATCACTGTAAGTATTC
>JAKDUG010000186.1 GCA_030457805.1 Psychroflexus sp. | reverse complement strand
CAAACTATGGAGACGAATATTGAAGGGATTTACTTAGCTGGCGTTATTTGTGGTGGTTTAGAAACGCATAAATGGTTTATAGAAAATTCAAGAATCCACGCAAAAATCATTATGAATGCATTGAATTAAGAAGTAAATTCTTTTTTTCGTACCTTACAAGATTCACAAACATATTTTATATGCTGGATTTTGTAATTATTGGGGCTGCCCAAGCAGGGCTTTCTATTGCCTATGAATTAAAACTGCGTGGTTATTCGTTTATCATTTTAGACAAAGAAAATGAAATTGGCGCATCGTGGCTCAACCGATGGGATTCTCTCAAATTATTTACTCCAGCTGAATTTAACAATCTAAAAGGTCTTGACTTTCCTGCACCAAAAGGAAGTTATCCTAACAAATATGAAGTGGCCGACTACTTTAAAAGTTATGTGAGCCATTTTGACTTCCCTATTCAACTCAACACGCTCGTGACAAAAGTCACAAAAGATAAGCAAATTTTTAAAATATTTCACGATACCAGCACAATCAAATCTCGTCATCTGATCGTTGCCACAGGTCCTTTTCACATTCCTTATATCCCGCGTTTTTCAAAGAACATAAGTGATCATATCACACAATTACACAGCAATTTTTATAAAAAACCCGAACAACTTGAAAAGGGAAAAACATTGGTCGTTGGTGATGGTGATTCCGGTTACCAGATTTTGGATGAAATTTCTCGGTCAACGCCAAATACTGTTTATTTTTCAGGAAATACGTCAGTACAAACTCTGCCGCAGGAGATTTTAGGAAAAACACTTTGGTGGTGGTTTACCATCACAGGTTTTTTGAGTATAAGCAAAGATTCTTGGCTGGGTCAAAAAATCATCAATTCAAGACAACCCATTATTGGTACTGATGTCAAGGCTATTTTATTTCGCCAAAATGTTGTCTGTGTCGGACACACAGTCGATGCTAATCAAACAGAGGTCATCACAGAAAAAGAAGTTTTAAAAGATCTCAGAAATATCGTTTGGGCAACAGGATACCGGCCCAATTTTAAATGGATTAAAGGTTTAGAACTGGATAAAGATAACTACCCCGCCCACAAACGCGGCGTCAGCCACATGAAAGGTCTGTTTTTTATCGGTTTGCCTTGGTTGCACACCAGAGCATCAGCAACATTAGGCGGCGTTAAAGAGGATGCTGAGTATTTAGTAAATCAGATCGAGAAACACAGTCAAAAAGAAGCTGCTCAAGAATTTCCTGAAGCCGCAACTTCTTGATTATTGTATAAAGATTTTATAATCCCATCAGACAGCCCAATTTTAGGAACATGAATTGAGCGCGCCTTACTCCACTTCATTGCTGAAAGATAAATTTCTGCAGCTGGAATAATCACATCTGCGCGATCTTCATTTAAGTTGAGCTGTGCAATACGCTCTTCATATGTCAAAGATTTGAGAAGCTGATAGTAAGATGTCAAATATAAATATGACAAAGTCTTCCCAGGTTTTTTTCCACTGGATTTAAATATATTATTGATGTTACCGCCAGAACCTATCATCTGTATCTGGTCATAGGCTTTCGTGTGGGTTAAAATCCAATTTTTCGCAGCATCCCAAATTTCTTGAGGCGCATTTGTATTTAACAAACGGACAGTCCCTAATTTAAAAGACTTTGAAGCTACTGTTTCTCCTTTTGAAAAAAGTGTAAATTCAGTACTGCCTCCACCAACATCGACATAAAGGTAAGTTTGATGGTCATCAACTAAACTAAACAAATCTGTTGCAGCAATAATCGCTGCCTCATCTTTCCCATCAATAATATCGATAGAAATTCCTGTTTTATCCTGAATGTCACGAGTTAGCAATTCACCATTTTCGGCATCTCTCATGGCTGAGGTTGCGCAAGCTCGGTATTTTTCAACGCCATGACATTCCATTAAATCTTTAAAGGCATCAATTGCTGATAGCATTCTCTTGAAATTATGATCCGAAATATAACCCTTAGTAAAAACATCTTGTCCAAGTCGGATTGGCACACGAACCAAAGATGTTTTTTTAAAATTCGTCTGTTTGTTTTCAAAATCTGTAATGGTAGCAATCAATAATCTGACGGCATTTGAGCCCACATCAATGGCAGCGTATTTTTTGATAGAAAGCATTAATCTTCTAATTTTTTAAGGTAGTAATCATAGGTTTCAAACTGACTTCTCAGGCCTTTACCTTTGCGAGGCATATAAGCATTCATTGGGCTTGCAGTTGATAAGTCACGCGCCTTGATGTTATCATTCCAGCAGATGTCAAAAGTATCCATCAATTCAGCTTTGATCTCTTCATCATAAATAGGACAAGTCACCTCAACACGATCATCAAGATTACGCGTCATCCAATCGGCTGATGAGATAAAAACTTTTGAATTGTTGTTATTTTCAAAATAATACAGTCGGGTGTGCTCCAGGAATTTATCGACAATACTGATGACTTCTATGTTTTCACTTAAGCCCTTAACTTGAGCTCGCAAGCAACAAATCCCTCTGACAATCAACTCAACTTTAACACCAACCTGGCTGGCTTCATAAAGTTTGTCAATCATCTTGTAATCAGAAAGACTATTCATTTTTAAACGTATGCTAGTCTTCAACCCTGCTCTGTGGTTTTCTATTTCATTATCCACCAACTCTACAAACGCCTGTCGTGTATAATGTGGTGAAACAATTAAGTGCTTGTATTTTTTGATTTTATAATTGACTTCAAAGAAATCAAACACCTTTTTGATGTCCTTTAAAATCCCTTGATGAGACGTAAAAAGCGTGTAATCAGTATAAACTTTAGCTGTATTTTCATTAAAATTTCCTGTACTAATAAAGCCGTATTTCTTCATTTTCTTACCTTCTAAACGATCAATCACACAGGTTTTGGCATGTACTTTTAAACCGACAACACCGAAAATTAATTTCACGCCTTCACGCTCCATTTTCTCAGCATATTTAATATTATTCACCTCATCGAATCGCGCCTGAAGCTCGATAGAAACCGTCACTTTTTTTCCATTTTTGGCGGCATTAATTAATGAACTGGCAATATGGGAGACTTCTGCCAAACGGTAAATAGTAATCTTGATAGATTTCACTTGAGGATCTAAAGCTGCTTCACGCAAAAACTTAACGGTGTATGAAAATGTGTGATAAGGTGCGTATTGCAAAAAGTCTTTATCTCTGAGTTTTGCAAACAAACTCCCTTGCATATTCAAGCCTTTAATGGGAAGCGCCTCAATTTTTTTATAGAGCAAATGTTTGGCTCCTAAGTCAGGAAACTCCATATAATCACGTCTGTTGTGATAGCGGCCACCAGGAATCAAACTATCCGTATTGTCAATTCCCATTTTTTGAAGAAGAAAATCCAAGGTGTCATCTTCAATTTCTTCATCGTAAACAAATCTGACAGGGTCACCATCAATCCGGTCTTTGACACTGTCTATAATCTTTTTAAAATAGCTTTTATTTAAATCACGCTCCATCTCTAAAGATGCATCACGCGTAATTTTGACCATATGTGCCGAGATCGATTGATAATTGAAAATATTAAAAATAACATCAAGGTTATAGCGAATTAAGTCATCGACAAGCATGATGTATTTCTGATCATCTTCTGAAGGTAATTCCACAAAACGACTGATATTGGTCGGGATTTCAATAAGAATATATTTGTTCTTAATTTCCGCATCAACTTTCACGACCATCTTAACGGCCAAGTATGCCTTAGAATCTTTTAAGTGTGGTATTGTTTCAACCGCATTCAACATAATTGTGAC
>JAKDUG010000029.1 GCA_030457805.1 Psychroflexus sp. | reverse complement strand
GATATTGAGGTTTTGCAAAGTACCTTGGGCGGGAATTGAACCCGCACTTCCGAAGAAACTGGATTTTGAATCCAGCGCGTCTACCAGTTCCGCCACCAAGGCTTGTAGAAATTGTGGGTGCAAATCTAATATAAATTTTTAAACTGAAGTAAATTAATTCCATAAATAGTTAACCAATTTTGATTAATTGTGTAAATTTGCAAACCATAAACACAACATGAATTATGGCTGATTCTAAAACACCAGCGCAAATATTTGCCTGTTCACAATCAAAAGTTCTAGCAGAGAAAATTGCTGAAAGTTACGGCGTTCCGCTCGGAAATGTCATTACACTACATTTTAATGACGGCGAGTTTCAGCCTTCATTCGAGGAGTCTTTACGTGGATCACGCGTATTTATTGTGGGATCAACACATCCGACAGCAGATAATTTAATGGAAATGCTGATGATGCTCGATGCTGCCAAACGTTCTTCGGCTCGACATATTACAGCAGTGATGCCGTATTTTGGATGGGCAAGACAAGATAGAAAAGACAAACCACGGGTTCCGATAGCAGCGAAATTAGTTGCAAAAATGCTTGAAACAGCAGGCGCAACACGTATTATTACTATGGATCTACATGCGGATCAAATTCAAGGTTTTTTCGAAAAACCAGTCGATCACTTGTATGCATCCACTATATTTTTACCGTATTTGGAAAAATTAAACTTAGAAAATATCACGATTGCCTCTCCAGATATGGGTGGGTCAAAACGTGCGTATGCATATTCTAAGTTTTTGGTCAGTGATGTTGTAATTTGTTATAAACAGCGCGCCAAAGCCAATGTGATTTCTCACATGGAACTTATCGGCGAAGTCAAAGGTAAAAATGTCATTTTAGTTGATGACATGGTCGATACAGCTGGGACATTAACGCATGCAGCTAATCTGATGATGGAGCGCGGTGCGAATTCTGTGAGAGCTATTTGTACACATCCTGTTTTGTCAGGAAATGCTTATGAGAGAATTGAGGATTCTCAACTCGAAGAGCTTATAGTGACAGATAGTATTCCTTTAAAGAAGGAATCGCGTAAGATTAAGGTGATTAGTTGTGCAGAGCTTTTTGCAGATGTGATGAAAGCTGTGCATGATAACAAATCAATTAGTTCAAAATTTTTAATGTAATTTAATTTATAATTTATGAAGTCAATCGAGATCAAAGGATCTAAAAGAGAAAGCGTAGGCAGAAAGAGTACAAAAGCCTTACGTAATGCTGGAGAGGTCCCTTGCGTACTTTACGGAGGGGAGAATAAGGTGACACATTTTCATGCACCTATACCGGCGTTTAAAGGTTTAATTTATACCTCTGACGTTCACACCGTAAAGTTAGTAATGGATGACGGAGTGAAGTCAAATGCTGTTTTACAGGATATCCAATTTCACCCTGTAACAGACGAAATTTTACACATGGATTTCTATCAGTTTTCTGATGATCAGGAAATTACAATGGAGATTCCTGTTCACACTGAAGGTGTGCCTAAAGGTGTTAAGAATGGTGGTGTGCTAAGGTCTAACCTTAGGCGTATGATTGTGAGAGGTTTGGCAAGCAAATTGCCTGACTATATCCTTGCAGATGTAACACCACTTACTATCGGAGACAAATTAGATGTTACTTCTGTGGCAAGTGATGATTTTAGTATCTTACATCCAGAAAACACTGTAATTTGTCAAGTTATTACTTCTAGAAACTTAGTCTCAGAAGACGAAGAAGAGGAAGAAGGTGCGGAAGCAGCGACTGAAGAAAAAAGTGAAGAATAAGAATTTACTTTAAATTCTTTCAAAAGCATCCCTTAACTTGGGATGCTTTTTTATTTTTACCCTTTAAATAGTTTTTCTAAATTTATGAAGAAGTTTTTAGTTGCTGGTCTTGGCAATAGTGGTCCCAAATATGACAATACCAGGCATAATATTGGGTTTAAGATTTTAGATCGCTTTGCGCAAGCACATGATTTGGTTTTTGAAGACCAAAGATTCGGTGCCGTGACGACTTATCGATTTAAAGGCCGAACCTTTATTTTATTAAAGCCAAGTACTTTTATGAATTTAAGTGGAAAAGCAATTCGCTATTGGCTGAACGAAAACAAAATACCACTTGAAAATCTATTGGTCTTAACTGATGATATCAATTTGAATTTTGGTACTTTACGTCTGAAAGGTAAAGGAAGTGATGGCGGGCACAATGGCTTGAAGAATATTCAAGAATTGATAGGAACACAGAAATATGCCCGTTTGCGCTTTGGCGTTGGTGGCGAATTTTCAAAAGGAAATCAAGTTAATTACGTCTTGGGCGAATGGAGTCAGGATGAAGATGATCAGCTTAAAGAACGCATAGAAAAATGTCAAGGTTTGATTAAATCTTTTGGAACAGCAGGATTAGCGAATACAATGAACACTTATAACGGAAAATAATTGTGAAGGTTGTCAATCATATAGAAAATTTTGACGCAGGTGTCCCGACTATTATTACAATCGGCACCTTTGATGGCGTGCATATTGGTCATCGAAAAATCATCAACAGACTTATTAAGGCTGCTGAGAAAAGTGATGCAGAAGCAACACTCCTCACTTTTTTTCCACATCCGCGGATGGTTTTGCAGCAAAACAGCGAACTTAAGCTTCTCAATACGCTAGATGAAAAGAGGAAAATTTTAGCTGAGACAGGTTTGGAAAATCTGATTGTTCATCCTTTTACACTTGATTTTTCGCGTTTAAAAGCAGAGTGTTTCGTCAAGGAAGTTTTGGTTGATCAGCTCAAGGCAGAAAAAATCATCATTGGTTATGACCATCGTTTTGGTAGAAATAGAACGGCTAACATCGAGGATCTAAGAGCTTTTGGTAAAAAATATAATTTTAGTGTTGAGGAAATTTCAAAACAAGATATTGATGCTGTTGCTGTCAGTTCTACAAAAATTAGAAATGCACTGAATCAAGGAGATTTGGAATTGGCAAATTCTTATTTGACGCAACCTTATCAACTCACAGGTGAAATTGTCAAAGGGAAAGGTCTCGGTAAAAAACTTGGCTACCCAACTGCCAATTTAAAAATAAAAGAAGATTATAAGCTGATTCCACGGCAAGGCGTTTATGTTGTTGAAACAGACATAGATAATCAGCATTATTACGGCATCATGAATATAGGGACTAATCCTACCTTTAATGAAGCCAAACAAAGTATTGAAACTTTTTTCTTTAATTTAGACCATGATTTATATGGACAGCAAATTTCAATCCGATTGCTCAAGCGATTGCGAGGGGAAAAGAAATTTGAAGGACCTGAGCAACTTATCGAAGCGATGAAAAACGACGAAATGGAAGCTAAAAATTACATTGATGCACTAAAACATGTTTAATAAACTCTTTTTTAAATCAGTTGACAATTCTGCGCTTGTTGTTTTTCGGGTGTTTTTTGGACTACTGATTTGCTTGGAGTCTTGGGGAGCAATTTTGACAGGATGGGTCCGTAGAGTTTTAGTTGAGCCGCGCTTTACATTTAACTTTATCGGATTTGACTTTCTGCAGTATCTTCAGGGACCTTATATGTATGTTCATTTTTTTATCATGGGTATTTTCGGTGTGATGGTCGCCATTGGCTATCGCTACCGATTTAGTATCATCGCTTTTACTTCTTTTTGGTTGGTTGCCTATCTGATGCAAAAATCTTCCTATAACAATCATTACTATTTATTGGTGTTGATTTCTCTGATGATGTGTTTTTTTCCTGCGCATCGCTACCGTTCAGTTGATGTCAAAAAAGGATACGTCACTGAATCATTAGCAATGCCGAATTGGGTTAATATCTGGGTAATCACACAATTGCTTATTGTTTATAGCTTTGCTTCAATTGCAAAATTTTATCCAGATTGGTTGGATGGCTCAGTTGCAAAACTATTGATGGCATCACGTGCCAATTATTGGGCTGTCGGTGACCTTCTTCAACAGGAATGGACACATGGTGTGATTGCCTATTTTGGAATTCTTTTTGATTTATTGATCGTGCCTTTACTTTTGTGGAAACGTACGAGAACGGTTGCTTTTATTGTCAGTGTTTTCTTTCATTTGTTTAATAGCATTATTTTTCAGATTGGTATTTTTCCGTATATGTCTCTTGCTTTCACTGTTTTCTTTTTTCCTGCCGAAAGAATCAGACAGCTTTTTTTGCCCAAAAAAGAAAAGTTTGTGGCGTTAAATACATCTGTGAATACATCTGCTTATTTAAAACCTATCAAGTTGTTTTTTATCGGCTGGATGATACTTCAAGTTGCATTGCCGTTGCGTCACCATTTTATTGAGAAGGATGTGTTGTGGACGGAAGAAGGACACCGGATGAGTTGGCGAATGATGTTGAGAGCGAAGTCATCTTCAATTCAATTTTATATAAAAAATGGAGATATTGACTTTAAACGAAAACTCAATCTTGAGGATTATTTAACCAGAAAACAGCAAGCCACTTTGACAAAGCCTGATGTTTTTTGGCAATTTATACAACGTGTGAAGGCGAAATACAAAGATCAAGAAATTGAATTGTATGCCAATGCACGCGTTCGTGTGAATAATCAGGATTCAAGATACTTGGTAGATCCTGAAAAAGAGTTAAGCCAGCTGAAATGGGATTATTTTTGGCATAACGACTGGCTTTATTTAAAAGAGTAATTAACTCTCTGGATCTTCTTCTGTGTATTTGTCATATTCGGGATACAGGAAGTCATTATAAGGAAAGCGTGTGATATGGATTTCACGAACAGCTTCATAAACTTTCTTTTTGAAGTCCTCCCAATTTTCTTTTTCGGTTGCAGAAATAAATAAAACGCGATCTCCCATTTTATTCATCCATGTGCGTTTCCATTCCTCCAAAGTATAATGCGCTGAAGTTTTTTCTGTTTCTAAGTCGTCATGCTCAATTTCTTCAGCTTCGTAGGCATCAATTTTATTGAAGACCATGATTATTGGTTTGTCTTGCGCATCGATATCTTTGATGGTCTCATTGACAGAATCAATATGATCTTCAAAGTTTTTATGAGAAATATCAACCACATGCAGCAACAAATCGGCTTCACGGACTTCATCTAAAGTTGACTTAAATGATTCGACGAGTTGTGTGGGGAGCTTTCGAATAAAACCAACGGTATCTGTTAATAGGAAAGGAAGGTTTCTGATCACAACTTTTCTGACCGTTGTATCAAGTGTGGCGAAAAGTTTATTCTCCGCAAAGACTTCACTTTTACTAATGACATTCATCAGTGTTGATTTGCCGACGTTGGTATAGCCGACTAGGGCAACTCTAACTAGGCTGCCTCGGTTACCGCGTTGAACGCTCATTTGTTTGTCAATTGTTTTGAGTTTCTTTTTGAGCAAACTGATCTTGTCTCTTACAATACGGCGGTCGGTTTCGATTTCAGTTTCACCAGGGCCACGCATACCAATACCACCACGTTGACGCTCGAGGTGAGTCCATAGACCGACCAAGCGCGGGAGTAGATATTCGGATTGTGCGAGTTCCACTTGTGTTCTCGCATAGCTGGTTTTGGCGCGTTGTGCAAAAATATCAAGAATCAAATAGGTGCGGTCAACGACTTTACACTTTAGGATTCTCTCAATGTTTTTCTGTTGTGCAGGCGTCAGCTCGTCATCAAAAATGGCAGAACCAATTTCGTGTTCTTCAATAAAGCTCCTGATCTCTTCAATCTTTCCGGTACCGATAAAGGTTTTCGGATTTGGTGTATCCAGTTTCTGTTGAAATCTTTTTTTGACTTCTCCGCCGGCGGTGTATGTGAGGAATTCAAGTTCATCTAAATATTCTTTAGATTTCTCTTCATCTTGACTTTGATGAATAATCCCGATAAGAACTGCACTTTCGTAATCTATTGTTTTTGTCTCTAACATATTAAGGTGTTGTGATTGTACAAAAATACTAAGAAAAAAGAAGATGAATAAAGCCTATAAAGGACTTGTTTTTGTTAATATTTTTAGATTTTGAAACTTTTGGAATTAAATATTAACTTACTCCTAACATTTTTTATATATTCACGGGCAAAAATAAATGATTACCTCATGAGAAAAATTTTACTTATAACACTGTTTTTTTGTTTGCCCTATCTAGGCTTCAGCCAAATAGGTGTTTTCGAGAACTTTAATCAGGGACTTCCTTCGGGTTGGCAAGCGAATGCCGGACCTGGTAATTTTATGGTAGATGATGTCGCATCCTGTGAAGGGAATAGCGCCAGAGTAACGCTTAATGGCTTCTTTATTACTTCTGCCCAATTGGTATCCCAAAACATTACTGGAGAGTCAAATGGGACGGACTTCACTCTCAACTTTGACTATAAAGTCATTGATGCGGCTGATGAGTCAGCCTTTCCCGATGGATGGGGAACTGCTGAAGTGCAGTATTCTTCAGACAATGGTGCAACGTGGACAACGTTTGGTACAATAGATGATTCGAATCATAGCGTTTCGGATGCATGTGCAGCTGCACCAGAATTCACAATCTCTGCTGCTGATTTACCAACAGGTTCGGATTTTAAAATGCGATGGATGATAGAGAAAAATACTGATAACTTTAGATTTTACATTGATAATGTCAATGCAACACAGGTTTTAGACGCAGCTCCTGACTGTACAGAACTCAATAATATTAATGATGGCGAAACGGATGTAGCTGTGATGACCTCTTTTTCATGGTCTGAGCCATCAGGTCTGCCAGCTGGATACAATGTGAGTGTTGGTACAACTTCTGGTGGAACAGATGTTGTTGACAATTTTGATGTCGGCCCTTCATTGAATTATACACCAGATGATTTGTTAGAGTTTTCTACAGATTATTATGTGACTGTGACACCTTATAACTCAGTTGGTGAGTCAGAAGCCTGTACAGAGATAATGTTTACAACTGAAGATGATCCATTTGAGGGTGCAACGTCAATTACGCCTAACGAAGGTAACTTTTGTGAGGAGATTACGTCTTCAAGTTTAAACGGGACTAGTGCTTCAAGTTTTGATGTCTCATGTGCTGGGCCTGCTGTTCAGGAGGTTTGGTTTGAGTTTACAGCAACTTCAGACAAGCATATTTCTACACTCTTGAATTACTCTGGTTTCAATGCGCCTTCTCAAGCAATTTACGATGGAGAAACAAATCAAGAGATTTTTTGTAGTGAAGAATTTAATAATGGAGGTGATAGTGATGTTGTAGCGATGTTTGATCTTACTATAGGGAACACTTATTACATTCGTGTTTTTTCAGATACGGCATCAAATACTGATTTTGATATTTGTTTGACTACGCCTGAATTTGGAGAAGATAACGAATCGTGTGGCAATGCAGCGCCTTTCTGTGCACCGTATGATGATGAAGGGAATGCTGAACCACTTTTATTCCCTAATGGTCATCATTATATAGATACTGTTGAAGCAGAGGATGGCCCGGATTACGGATGTCTTTATTCTCAGCCAAATCCAGCTTGGTATTTTGTGCAGATTCAAGAAGCGGGAAATATCTCTTTTAACATTACGCAGAATACAGCTTTTGATGGAGAAGGAAACCCAATCGGTGAGGGGCTAGATGTTGACTTTATTGCTTATGGACCATTTGATGATCCGGAAGGGCAGTGTGGCGATGTTTTGAATAGTAGTGTAGAGGTTGACTGTAGTTATTCAGCAGCGCCTGTTGAAAATTTTACAATTACTGACGCAGAAGAAGGAGAGTATTATTTGGTCCTAATCACAAACTATAACCAAGGAGCTGGATATATCAGCTTTGGACAAACAAACTTTGGAGAAACTGGAGCTGGATCAACAAACTGTGATTTGGTTTTTGAAAGTACAGTGAGAGGATGTTCTGGAGATACAGTGACATTAACCTCTGAATTTGCTGATGTTCATGTTGCGTTTCAGTGGTCTTATTACGATGCAGATACTGACTCGTATATTCCAATTGATGGAGCCTCAAATGCGACTTATGAAACTGACGAATCAGGTGAGTATTTATTACAGAGTTATGACTCGAACTTCTTAGAGGAAAGAGAGTTCTTTACAGTTGAATTTCAAGAAGAGCCAGAAGTTGACGTGCCAGAAAACCTCGGTCTTTGTGATGGAGATACATTAACTTTAGATGCAACAGCCGCAAATGCTGATAGTTATACAGAACTAAATTATCAATGGATGCTTGATGGGACGGATATAGATGGCGAAACATCAGAGACATTGGATATTACTGAATCTGGGGACTATTCAGTATTGATTGAGACTGTGATTTCTACATCAACAGGAGATCCAAATATTTGTGAGAGTGTTATTGATTTCACAGTTGAAGGGGGAGACTTTATCGTTGACCTTGGTGGCGATCAAACATTCTGTGATGCGGATACACAAACAATTACTGCTGAGGTGACAGAGGGTAATGCTGAAAATGCAACATATGCTTGGTCAACAGGTGAAACAACTCAGTCAATCGACGTTTCTACTTCAGGAGTTTATGATGTGACTGTGGGTATTGATGGTTGTTCAGTGACAAAAAGTGTTGAATACATTTTTGATGAATCGCCACAAGTTGATATTGATGAAACGAACATCGTTTCTTGTGATATTAATTCAGAAATTATTGATGCGACGCCTTCAAACTTTACTGATGCTGAAGTGACTTACGAATGGTTCTTTAATGGTGACTTAATGACAGATGAAACTTCTGCTATCTTGGAGCCATCAAGTTATGGTGATTACAGAGTTGTTGTGACGCCAGTAGACTCTGAGTGTGTGTATGAAGAAACAATTTCAGTTCAGGAAAGAGATGATCTTGGTGTTGAAATCACATCTTCAGTTGACTTAAATACAACACTTAATTATTGTGAAGATAGTAATATAGGCGGCTCAGATATTCCAACTTATGAAACTGTATTAACAGCAGAATTGATTAATGCAGACGCGTCAGAAGTTGACTATGTTTGGTATAAAAACGGTAATCAAATGAGTGAAACATCATCAACTATTACTGTTGAATATGATGGTGAAGGCATGTATAATGATGAATATTCGGTTGAGATCAATATTCAAACATGTAGTGCGACAAGTAGTGTTGTTGCAACAAATGTTGAGATCTCACCATATGAGAACGCAGGATGTAAAATCACGCAAGGTTTATCACCAGATGAGACACCAGGCGAGAATGACAACTTAGACTTAGCTTTCTTAAACGATAGATCAGGAATTGAAAGCTTAGAGGTTTTTGATAGAAATGGACGTTCAGTATTCTCAATGAAGAATTATGTCAATGAGTTCGATGGTCAAAATGACGATGGAGATAAACTCGTTGGAGGGACTTATTTCTATGTGATAAAATTGAAGAATGAAGATCCTATTTTCGGCAATGAAAAGAAAGGTTGGATTTATATCAAGCGTAAATAAAACATAATCAAGTTCCCGTGAAATTATTGGCGGGAACTTTTTTAAACTGACTCATAAAATTAAAATTTAGACACACATGAAGAAATTTTATATACTAACAGCTCTTCTTGTAGCCCTGCTGTTTAGTAAGCAATCAAACGCGCAACAAGACCCACAATACACACAGTACATGTATAATATGAATGTGCTGAACCCAGCATATGCAGGTTCGAAAGAAAGTCTTTCTATCGGAATGCTTTTTAGAGATCAGTGGTCAGGTATTGATGGTGCGCCAAAAACTTTTACATTTGCTGCACATTCACCGGTTGGAAACGGTCTTGGGCTCGGTATTTCAGGAGTTCAAGATAAAATTGGCCCTGTTGAAGAAACAAATGTTTATGCCGACGTTTCTTATACAATTGATTTAAGTGCAAAGCACAAACTTGCATTTGGCGTAAAAGCTGGTGCAACATTTCAAGACATTGGACATATTGATTTAGCACAAGAAAACGATGCAGCTTTCGAGGCGAATGTCTCTGAATCATTTGCAAATGTTGGTGCTGGACTTTTCTTATACACTGATAAATACTACGTAGGTTTATCGGTTCCTAACTTTTTATCTGAAACATATCTTGATAAAAATGGACGTGGATTTGGAACGCAAGAGCAGCATTATTTCTTAACTGCTGGTTATGTCTTTGATTTGAGTGACAATATTAAATTTAAGCCGTCAACTTTAGTTAAATCAGAGTTTAGTTCATTTGTATCATTTGATGTCAATGCAAACTTCTTGTTTTATGACAGATTTGAAATAGGAGCATCATACCGTTATGAAGATGCGGTTAGTGGTTTGGTGAGTGTTAAAGCAACGGATTGGTTGCATTTAGGCTTTGCTTATGACACTTCGACAAATGACCTTAACAAACCTTCATATGAAGCTTTTGTTATTTTCGATATTTTCTTCAAGAAGAAAACATTTATTTCACCTCGTTACTTCTAAAACATAAGATATTAAAACTATGAGAACATTATATATATTTTTATTGAGTTTTGTTGTTTGCTCCACAGCGCTAACAGCTCAAAATAAAAAAACTAAAAAAGGCGATAAGCATTTTGATAGACTTGAGTATGTGGATGCCATCAAGAGCTATGAAAAGCTTGTAAAAAAAGGGAATGCTGATGCCTATGTTTATAAACAATTAGCAGTTGCTAGTTATAAAGTCTACGATACCAAAAAAGCAGAGCGTTACTACAAGCGTTATTTAGACAAGGCCGATGATGCCAAGGCGAAGGATTATTTAGCTTATGCTCAGACACTTTTAGCCAATGAAAAGCTTGACGATTTTAAAGCTGCTATGGAGGAATTTGCCCGTATGGATCCACAAGACGATAGAGCGATCGCCTTTAAAAAGAATCCTGACTATGTCTCTAAGCTTTTATTTATGGAGCCAAAATTTGAAATTCAAGAATCTGAATTAAATTCAAATGTCTCTGATTTTGGTGCCTATGAGCACGACGGTAAACTTTACTTTGTGTCAGCTAGAAATAAATCGAGACGTAATTATGGATGGAACGATCAGCCAACGCTAGATGTTTTTGTCGCTAAAAATGTAGGAGGTACTTTTAAAGATGAAACAGGTGTTGAAGGAGATGTCAACTCAAAGTTTCACGAAGGGACAATTGCGATTACAAAAGATGGTAAAACGATGTATTTTACACGTAATGATTATGTTGATGGCGACTATGAAAAGGATGAAGATGGCATTAGCCGTTTGAAGCTTTTTAAAGCGAGTAAGAGAAATGGAGAATGGGTTGATGCAAAACCATTACCTTTCAATAATTCAAGCTATTCAACTGGACACCCAGCATTGAGCCCTGATAATAAAACGCTTTATTTCTCAAGTGATCGCCCAGGTGGTCAAGGAGAATCAGATCTTTATAAAGTTGAGATTAACGATGATGGGAGTTATGGTGAACCACAGAACTTAGGAGATAAAATTAACACACCAGGTCGTGAAAGTTTTCCATTTGTAGATGCTGATCATAAACTTTATTTCTCTAGTGATGGTCATTTAGGGATTGGCGGTTTAGATATCTTTTACGCAACAATTAAAGATGGAAAAATAGGTGAGCCACGTAATATTGGAAAATCAATCAACTCATCAGCTGATGATTTTGCCTTTACGTTTAAATCATCAATGAAGTCTGGATATTTCTCATCTAACAGAGGTGAAGACGCGTTGAATGACAATATTTATGTCGCTGACTTAATAGAGCCACTTGATCAGACAGACGTTCTAGTCAGTGTTGTTAATGCAGAGACAAATGAACCTATTGTGAAAGCTGAAATTCTTGTTTATGATGAAGATGAAGATGAGGTTGATGCGATTCAAACAGATTTAGCTGGTGAGGCAAACACAATTGTTTTGACAAGTATGGACTATGATCTTCAAGTGAATAAAGAAGAGTATGAAAGTGCAACAAAACGTATTTCTGCGGAAGGAGAAGAAATGATGGTAGAAATTAAATTATCTCCAGTAGAAGAAATCATCAAGACACGTTCGATTTCTTTAGAGAATACTTTCTTTGAATTTGACAGTGCTAAAATTCGTCCAGAAGCAGCACTAGAACTTGATCATGTTGCTGAGGTAATGGAGAAACACGAAGATATCCGTATACAAGTGATAAGCCATACGGACCGTAGAGGCCCTGATGCTTACAACAAAACTTTATCTGAATCACGTGCAAAAAGTACAATCCAATACCTTGTTTCAAAAGGAATCGATGAATCTCGTTTAGAAGGTGAAGGTCGTGGGGAAGAAGAGCCACTTGTTGATTGTGGAGCTGACTGTACAGAAGCTGATCACAAGAAAAATAGACGTTCAGAATTTAAGATTATTGAATAACTAATTTATAGAAGCGAAAGCTAGAATTATTAAAGCCCCAAACTTAAAAGTAAGTTTGGGGCTTTTTTTTGTGCATTTCTTCAATAGCCTATTAGACGATTAAATTTGAAGACTACTGTGTGAATATTTCTCTCTAGTTATTCACTATTGCGCGAAAGGATTCGCGCAATAGCTCCCTAACGCTGGCTCCCTAACGCTGGCTCCCTAACGCTGGCTCCCTAACGCTGGCTCACGAATCCTTTCGTGAGGAGAGAGGAATTCACTCTTAAAAAAAATCATTATTTTTAAAGTATCAACATTCAATACCCCTCATGAGTAGAAATTACAAATTCCATAACCCAGAAGGTTTATACTTTGTCAGTTTTGCTGTGGTCGGTTGGCTCGATGTATTTACCCGGCATCAATATGTCGATTTATTTCTTGAGAGTCTTCGTTTCTGTCAAAAGAATAAAGGCATGGAAATCCATGCTTGGTGCGTGATGACAAATCATGTACATCTAGTATTTCGGAGTGTTGGAAATCAAAGGCCTGAGTCGTTATTGGGAGACTTGAAGAGATTCACAAGTCAATCTATTGTGAAGGCTATTCGAGATAATCCGAAAGAAAGCAGAAGGGATTTTTTATTAAATTTCTTTAAGGAAGAAGCTCAAACTAGTTCGAATGTTAAGCATCATCAGTTTTGGAGACATGATAATCATCCTATTGAGCTGTGGAGTCCTAAAGTGATACAACAGAAAATAAATTACACGCATCAGAATCCAGTCAAGGCTGGTTTTGTTGTTAAACCAGAAGACTATGTTTATAGTAGTGCTCGTGTTTATGCCGGAGAAAAGGGATTAATAGATGATGTTTGTGTGTTTAGTTACTTTGAAGATTAATATTGCGCGAAAGGATTTCGCGCAATAGCTCACGAGAGCTGACTCACGAATCCTTTCGTGAGGAGTGAGGAAAGAGAAAATCGAATTCTAGAAGGGTTCTTTTTTCTTAACCTCAAATTTATTATATTTAGACTAACTTAACCAATAAAAGTAGCTATGGAGAAGCGTGTATGCGAAGAATGTGAAGAACCCATTTCAGGTCGAAGTGATAAACGTTTTTGTTCTGATTATTGTCGCAATGCTTTTAACAATAGACAAAATAGAGATAGCACAAACCTCATTCGAAATACAAATAACCAACTGCGCAAGAATTACCGCTTGCTGAATAAGTTTAATCCCGTTAAAAAAACAAGTCTACCAAAGTCAGTTTTGTTACGTGAGGGTTTTGATTTTACTTTGTACACCAGTACTTATCAAACTAAAAAGGGACACATTTATTATTTTGTTTATGACCAGGGCTATCTGCCAATCAAAAACGATTACCTTTCTTTAGTTAAAAAAGATTAGAGATGCGCTTTAACTTTTTTCATTTTCTTTCTTTTCTTTTTCTCGTCTTTATTGTTTGGCTGAGTTTTGTCATCCTAAAGCCGCAAATTCAACAAGAAACAGAAGATCTTCAGTCATTTTCATTACACAATGCAATGCATCATGTTCATGAAATAGCACAAGAGCCGCATTATGTCGGTTCAGAGAATCATTCTAAAGTTCGAAATTATATTCTCAATGCACTTTATGATTTAGACATTCCTACTCATACACAGCAGGGCGTCAGTTTAAACAATGAAGGCGTGGTGACAATCCCTGAAAACATCATTGCACATATTCCAGGGACGGGACAAACTGAAAAATCACTTTTGGTTTTAACGCATTATGATTCTGAACCACATTCTTCTTATGGCGCAAGTGATGATGCTTCTGGTGTTGCTGTGATTTTAGAATTGCTACGAACTTTAAAGGAAAAGGATCAGAAATTTGAGAATGATATTGTTATCTTATTTTCAGATGCTGAAGAATTAGGACTCAATGGCGCTCAGCTTTTTGTAGAAAAACATCCTCTAGCAAAAGATATCGGTTTGGTTTTAAACTTTGAAGCCAGAGGAAGTGGTGGGCCGAGCAATATGATTTTGGAAACAAACCATGGCAACACACAATTGATTAAAGATTTTGCAGATGCTGATCCGGCACATCCGTTGACAAATTCTCTGATGTATAGTATTTATAAGTTACTGCCAAATGATACGGATGCAACTGTTTTTAGAGAGAAAGCCGATATTCCGAGTTTCTTTTTTGTCTTTATTGATGATCATTTTGATTATCATACGGCTTTAGATCGTCCTGAAAATTTAGATAAAGCCAGCCTTTTACACCAATTTGAATACCTGAAAACTTCTGTTGAAAAGTTTGGAAATAGTGATTTATCAAATTTATTGACTGAAGCTGATAGCGCCTATTTTAGTTTTCCATTTCTCGGTGTTCTTCATTTTGACTTTCTGTGGACTTGGCCTTTATTTATCGTGGCTTGCTTATTCTTTGTATTTCTCTTTTATCGTGCACATCAAAAAGGTGAATTGCGATGGCTTTCTTTTTTAAAATTGACGCTGTTTTGGCTTTTGGTCCTTTTAGGACTGCTTATTTTTCTTTATGGTTTATGGCAATTTGTTCTAGTCATCTATCCTGGGTATTCAGAAATTTTACAAGGATTCACTTATAATGGAAATGACTATATATTAGCATTTAGTTTTTTGAGTTTGGCTATTCTCTTTTTTGTTTTTTATAAAAAGACGAGAATAAATTCTGTTTTTGAAGTGGCTTTGTCCGGGCTTTTCTTTTGGCTCATCCTCATGGCTTTCTTGAATGTGTATTTAAAAGGTGCCACTTTTTTTATTATTCCTATCTTTTTCTCTGAATTGATGTTGCTTTTGTGCTTGTTTAAATTCAGATTTAATTTGACTATAAATAGCTTATTAGCAATTCCTATTCTTGTGATTTTAAGTCAATATGTGTTATTTTTTCCTGTGGGTTTAGGATTAGAAATGCTGCTGCTGAGTGGTTTTTTTATCCTCTTAATTTTTATACTGATGTATCCTGTGCTGCATGTGTATGGTTTTAAGAAGTTGCTTTCTGTTATGTTCTTTATCGGCGCAATTTTTTATTTCTTGAGTGCTCATTTCTCATCTGGTTTTACTGAAAAGCAGCCCAAACCCAATTCTTTGATTTATCATGCCGATCTCGATCTTAATAAAGCTTATTGGCATACTTATGATGATCTGCTTGATGAGTGGACTTCACCTTATTTTGAAAAAACAGAAAACAAGACAACAGAGATTCCTTTGATTCAGAGTAAATATAATTTACAATTTACACAGACGACGACTGCCGACTTCTTTCCTTTTGCAGCTGCAGAAATTTCAACGGACAAAGTGATGAATGTTGATCTTACAACCTATGAAGTCACAATCCAGCCTTCAGCAGAAACTGAGCGTCTTGTGATCTATAAGAATCAAATGCTGGACTTTACGGATTTCTCTGTCAATGGGGAAACTGTTCAACCACTGGAGTCGTCCTTAGAATTACCTTTTTACAATAGAAATCAATCGACTTTAATTGATTATTATGTCGTTCAGAATGAAGCTTTACATTTAAAATTTAGTTTAGATCAGGGCGTTCAACCTGAATTCTCTATATCTCAGATAAATTATAATTTATTAAAAGATCCAGATTTGAACGTTTCGCCACGTTTGAAGTGGATGATGCCAAAACCCTTTGTAATTAATGATGCAATTATGACAACACAAAAAATGAGAATACAATGAAAATAGGAATTTTAGGATGTGGCTGGCTTGGCTTGCCTTTAGCTTTGCACTTGAAAAGTGATGACAATATTATTCTAGGAAGCACAACCCAAGAAAGTAAATTGACTTTGTTGCAAGAGCAAGGTATTTCTCCTTTTCAGATTCAAATTACGCCACAAGTTATCAAAGGCCAAATGCATGACTTTTTGGAAGACTTAGAAGCTTTGGTTATTGATTTTCCACCGCGTGTGCGCTCGAGATCAGCTGATTTATTTCTAGATGAGATGGGTTTACTAATAGACACTTTAGAAGCGGCTCAGCATTTACAAAAAATCATCTATGTCAGTTCAACTTCAGTTTTTCAAAACACAACAGATTTTAAAGTCTATGATGAATCTTATGTTTTTTCAGAAGAAGATCAGGCAAATAGTGCATTAGTCAAAGCAGAGCTGATGCTAGAAAAGCATTTAGCAGAACGTGTTAAAATCATAAGATGTGGTGGCTTGATTGGTCCAGATCGGCATCCCGTTAAATATTTATCAGGGAGAATGAATGTTGCCAATCCTGATGCCCCCGTCAATATGACTTATCAAAAGGATGCGATTTCAGTTTGTCAGGAAGTCCTTTATAATTTTGATGCATTACCAGCTTCTGTTTTTCATGCTGTTGATTCAGATGAGCTGACACGTCAGCAATTTTATCAAAAAGCAGCTGCCGAATTTTTGATAACTGAGCCACAGTTTGACCATCAACACGAGCAAGAGGGAAAACGCGTGTTGTCAACACAAACAATTGCCAGTTTGAACAATTCGTTGATGTAGGCTTCACGATTCCTTAATAATTTGATAACAGTCAAAGATTACAGAGATGAATGAATTAAGTTGAATTTTGCAGATTGGTTTTATTCCCTATGGAAAATCTCTATCTCGCATTAATTCTCTTGCTTTTTTTGCTGGCTATCGTCGATTTGATTGTTGGTGTGAGTAACGATGCCATTAACTTTCTAAATTCAGCGATTGGCTCAAAAGCGGCACCGATGAAAATCATTCTTGGCGTTGCGGGAATTGGTGTTATGGTGGGTGTCCTTTTTTCAAACGGCATGATGGAGGTAGCGCGTGATGGTATTTTTAATCCATCGCTATTTTATTTCAACGAAATTATTTTTATTTTCTTGGCCGTCTTATTGACTGATATTCTTCTGCTAGATTTCTTTAATGCGCTTGGCATTCCGACATCTACGACGGTTTCAGTTATCTTTGAGTTGTTTGGGGCGGCTGTTGGCATTATTTTGATCAAGCGTTTAAGCGGGAATATAGATGCTGATTTTCTCGACTTTATTCACCTCAATTCTATTGCTGAAATAAGTATCGGGATTTTAGCTTCTATTTTTATTGCCTTTTGTGTTGGCGCTATTGTTCAGTTTTGTTCACGTGTTTTTTTTACTTTTGATTACCAATCTCGCCTCAAATCATTAGGTGTTTTTTTAGGTGGTTTATCTTTGACGGCAATCACCTATTTCATTTTGATCAAGGGGCTTGCTGGTAGTGAATTGATGCGTGTAGATTTCTCACAGACAATTCATGAACACGGCTTGATCATCCTTCTTTTAAGTTTTGTGTTTTGGACCTCTTTCTCTTGGCTGTATATTCGTTTCTTTAAGAAGAATGTACTTAAACTCATTATTGTCAGTGGTACTTTTGCTTTGGCGCTTGCTTTTGCAGGGAATGATTTGGTCAATTTTATAGGTGTTTCTGTCGCTGCATTTCAGTCTTTTGCTTTATGGAAACATGCTTTTCTTGAAACTGGCGTGCTGCCCTCTGAGTTTTTAATGACAGGCTTAACGAAGGAAGTTCAAACCCCACTTTTGATTTTATTTGTAGCAGGTATTGTCATGGTAATGGTTTTGTGGTTTTCAAATAAGGCGCATTATGTTTTGCAAACAGGAATTGATCTTGGCCGGCAAGGGGAAGGTCATGAACGTTTTAAACCCACAAGGCTTTCGCGGAAAATTGTGCGTTATGCTTTGTTT
>JAKDUG010000185.1 GCA_030457805.1 Psychroflexus sp. | reverse complement strand
ATTTTCCAAGTAATCTAGGTGTCATGGAATTGATTAAAATGATCAAAGACTTGAGAGGGACACATGCTGATTATGACGCATTAATCAAGCTGTTTAAACTCGAACCTTTTTTAAATAAAAAACTCAATAACCTCTCCGGCGGCACAAAACAAAAAGTCAATATTGTTTTAGCTTTTATGTTTGATAGCCAACTCATTATTCTAGATGAGCCAACAACAGGCTTAGATCCTGTAGCATTGATTCACTTAAAAGACCTGATCAAAAGAGAGAAAGAGAAAGGCAAAACAATATTAGTGACCTCACACATCATGAGTTTTGTCGAAGAGATATCTGATGAGATTGTTTTTATCCTTGAAGGGAAAATTTACTTTAAAGGAAACCTTCAAGAACTTCGAGAAAAAACAGGAGAGTCAGAATTTGAACACGCAATTGCTAACCTATTAATGAAAAATCATGCTTAAGATATTAAAATATAGTTTTTTTGATTTAATCAGAAGTCGATGGAGTTATGTCTATTTATTATTCTATCTCCTTTTAGGCTTTGTGCTTCTCTTTCTGAATGAAGATTTATCTAAGGCCGTGATCACTTTGATGAATGTTATTATCATTTTGGTTCCTTTAATCGGTACAATTTTTGGCGTCATGTATTATTATGACTCTAAGGAGTTTACAGAATTACTGCTGGCACAACCCATCAAGAGATCATCAATTTTTATAGGGCAGTACCTGGGTGTTTCACTGTCTCTAGTTATGAGTTTAGTGATCGGTTTAGGCTTGCCTTTTATTTTTTATGGATTGTTTGAATCAACTGCTATTTTTGATTTTAGCTTACTTCTTGTTACAGGATCATTATTGACTTTTGCATTTACAGCGATTGCTTTTAATATTGCGCTTTACAATGAAAATAAAATTAAAGGATTTAGCTATGCTATTTTAATGTGGTTATTTTTGGCTGTTATTTACGATGGCTTATTCCTGATGTTTTTGGTTATATTTGAGTCCTATCCATTGGATAAATTTTCATTAATTGCAACAATGTTGAATCCTATTGATTTATCGCGAATTTTAATTTTATTAAAGTTAGATATCGCTGCTTTATTAGGATACACTGGTGCAATTTTTAAAGAATTTTTCGGCACGAATACTGGCCTGATTTCTGCTTTATCGGCCTTGTTAGTTTGGGTTTTATTACCTGTTTATAATATTTATAGAAAGTCTAAGAAAAAAGATTTTTAAGTGAGCTTAACTCTAAAAAAACAAACCAATATCGCATTAAGTTTTTTCTTGATAGCGGCGCTTGTTGGTTTGTTTCTGCGTTTTTTATTTATTGCAAATGTCGCGGTTAATTTTAAATATTTGTTGCACACACATTCACATGTAGCCTTGATGGGGTGGGTTTATTTAGCAATGCTCGTTTTGATTAATAAATGCTTTTTCAAGCCGAATAAAAATCAAAAACATTACCGCTATATTTTCACCTTTACATGTATCTGTGTGATTGGGATGTTGTTGAGTTTTCCTTTTCAAGGTTATGCAGCCATTTCTATTACTTTCTCTACCTTATTTCTATTTGCGAGCTATTGGTTTTACTGGTTTTTTATAAAGTACACACCTTTAGAGAAGAAACAATTACAGGCTTATCGCATACTTAAATATGCGCTTATTTATATGCTGATCTCCAGTATTGGTCCATGGGCTGTTGGTGGTGTCATGGCAACTTTGGGACCTCAATCCGTATGGTATCGCATTGCAATTTATTTCTATTTACACTTTCAGTATAACGCATGGATTATTCTCGGCTTAATCGGTCTTTTTATCTATATTCTTGAGAATCGGCATGTTGTGATCAAGCAAAAGGAGTTGCGATATTTTCTTCTTCTTTTCAATGCAGGATTGATTTTGACAGTTTTCTTGTCGATTCTTTTCACTGAGCCTCATTCGATTTTTTATGGCTTATCTATCATTGGCGGTGCGCTACAATTGATAAGTTTATATTATTTAGGCAAAGCCATTCCGGATTTGAAAACAAGCCCAAGATCTATTTTCTCACCCTTAGAATTCACTGTATTACAATGGAGTCTTGTACTTTTAGTCGTCAAATTTATGATGCAGTTCTTTGCCGGTTTTGCAGGTGTAGCCACATTAATAAATGCTTACAAAAATCTGACAATTGGTTTTCTGCATTGGACATTTCTAGGTGTCATTTCACTGAGCCTTTTTGTGTTGTTAAGCCATTTTAAACTGATCAGACTCACAAATAAAAGTGTTTATTTTTATGCCGTAGGATTTGTATTGACAGAGGCTTTGATTTTCTGGCGTCCATTCACTTTTATATTTGATATCGATCTCGCAATTCCACAATTCACACTTTTGTTTATCGCAAGTTTACTACTCGTTTGCGCGATTTTAATTCTCATGCTTATGCAGTTTAAGAAAGCCAGACAAAAGGATGTTTAATCTGCGATAAAGGCTTTGAGTATCGCTTGATAATCAGCCTCTGTAAAAACCTCAAAACCTGATTCTTTAAGGTTTAAAAAGTCTTGTGTGGTCGGTGTTGAAAAATAACGGCCTTCCGTTAAATTTTGCGTTTTCTTTTGGACTATAACCTGGTGTTCGAGTTGCTGAATGGCTTCTATCATTTGTAAAATACCTGCGGGGTAAACATGACAAATATGCCAGAGTAAGGATTTATCTGTTTTTGTTTTTAGAGATGATTTATTGATGATTTCTCCTGTGTCAATTCCCGCATCAGAAATACTGTGTAAGGTACAGCCGATTTCATTTTTCTGATCTATCAAAGCGTGGAGTGTTGCCATAATTCCTCGATAATCTGGTAAAATACCTGAATGAAGATTGAGAAGTCCGTGTTTAGGAACGCTGATAATTTCATCCTTAAAGATCTTGCCAAATCGAATTGAGATAAACAAATCTGGACCGAAATCTTTCATCAGTGCGATGAATGTGCTGTCGTTGACTTTTGGTGCTTTCTGAAGGGGAAAACTTTTGAATTTTTCGTTTAAAAATTCAAATTCATGTGAAGCGTAGGTTTGTGCAACCTCCTCAAAAAACCTTTCCTTTTCTTGATATTCCAGGTTTTGAAGTGCTTCGGGTTTACCAGATGCTTTTCCGACTTGATCTGTGTAATAAATCCTGACATCGTGTTTTAATAATTCAGGCTTCAGTAAATTGTAAGCAATATTCGCATGAATATCTTTATTTAAAAATAAGGCAATCTTCATAAAAATTGTGTCTCAATGGGATAATGGCAAAGGTGCAATTTAGATCTGAATCACACAAAGAAAAAAGAAGACCGATTTTTAAATTTAAACAGCGGGATTACAGCCAGAACTGATCATTTGTATTGTCTTCAAATTTTATTTCAGCGTGTATTTCCTCTATTTTTTGAAGCTCTTCAGGCGATGCATCTTCTTGTATGGCCTTAAAAAGTTGACGTTCTTCAAAACGGATATGTGCTTCGAGTTCTTTTTGAATGCCTTTTAAGGATTCTTCAATATCTTTTTCTTCGTTGAAAAGCTGGGTCAAGCGCTCATGATCGGCAAGTGCTTTTTTGACTAAAGGATGTTGATTGCCTAAAATTGGAAAAATATACTTTTCTTCTTCTTCAAAATGTTCTAAAACGTGATTTTTAAAAAACCAGTCTGTGTATTTTTTCATGCGTTCGATTTCTACATTTTTAGAGAAACCAGTTTTAATTTTCCAGCCTAAAAGTAGACTATGGTGATGCTCACGACTAAAAGGAATTAATGCGGCGTGTCTTTTTAATGGTTTTTGGGTTGACATTTTATTGAGAATTAAAGATGCTT
>JAKDUG010000184.1 GCA_030457805.1 Psychroflexus sp. | reverse complement strand
TTTTAAAACTAAATATAAAACATTAAAAATCATGAAAACTTTGAATCTTATGAAAAAAATTACTTTACTTTTAATTTGCTTGATAGGCCTCACAGGGTTTATGCAAGCTCAAGAACTCCAATCATCTTCCCAATTAGGTGATTTATTGAACCGGCACAATCAGGTTCAAGACTACGCTGGCAGTGTTTCAGATTATTTTACGAAAGAAGAACAATTAATTCTACATAATTATCTTGTTTCTTACCAAAATGTAAAATTGCCTGCAGCATATTTCAACAATCCTGCAGCAGCTGTCGGTGAGAATACAGGGATAGTTTGCTCTAGTGAAAGGAATACCGAAGTGGTTGTTCCATTTACGGGCACATATTACAAAGTCAAATCGTCATCGTCAAGCAACATGATTTATGACAATGGTCCCTATTTCAATGTGGCTGGCACTCCAGATCTTAGTGTGGTGGAAGATATCAGTTTAGGTATAGGAACCTTTGGTTTTGGAACTGATTTTAATAAAAGCCAAAGTATTGCAGATGATGTGACCTTAACTGCAGATTACGATGTATCTTCTATAGATGTGTTTGCTTACCAAACAGCAGCAACCGTACCCTCAATTACCGAAGTATACCTTCAGGTTTGGGATGGAGACCCAAGTGGTAGTGGTTCTTCTGTTATATGGGGCGATCTTACTACAAATATCCTTGACAATGCAACCCAATCCAATACCTTCAGAGTCTTGGAGAGTGATCCTGGAAACACCGATAGGGAAATACAAAAAGTTTCTGCGAATACCACAGGCCTTTCGCTTACTGCTGGAACGTACTGGATTGAATACTCTTTTGAAGGCTCTGGCTCTTCTGGGCCTTGGGCTCCTCCTATCGTAATATTAGGTGAAACCACGACTGGAAATGGCCTTCAGAATATAAACGGTACTTGGAGTGTTCTTGAAGATCAAGGGCCACAAGGCTTGCCATTTGTTATGTATGGCGATCTAGTGAGCGGCGGCGGCTCAACTATGGTTTATGCTATTGAAAATAACTCAGCAATGTTTGGTACTTTTGACCCTACTTCTCCTGATGTATTTAGCCCTATTGGAACCTCTGATGTTGACGTTACAAATAATTTCGAAAATGCAGGAGCTGTGGACCCTAACGATCAGAACACAGTTTATGTACTGGACAATGGCAATAATTTTTTTAGTGTCAATGCCACGACAGGGGCTTATACTTCTTTGGGATCAATTGTTGCGCCCAATGGAGAAAGTTGGGCAGGAATGGAATATGATCTTACCGATGGAACGCTATATGGTATATCCAATAATATAGGAGCAACTTCTACATTATCTGTGATCGATCCCGCTGCGATGACAGCTACACCAGTAGGAGGCGATGGCGCCGTAGGGATAACCGCAGCTATTGCACTTGCCATAGACGGCAGTGGAATTGTTTACGCCCACGATATAACAGAGGATGCCATCTATACCATTGACAAAACTACGGGTGTCGGTACACTTTTGGGTGCTACTGATTTTGAAGCAAATTTTGGACAGGGAATGCACTACGATCCAAATACGGACATGATCTATTTGACAGCATTTAACGCGACCTCTTTTGAGTCTGAATTGCGCTCCATGGATACTGCCACTGGAGCTACGACCTTAGTTGGAGGTATGGATACAGGTGCAGGCGAACAATTTGCATGGAGTTCCGCTCCAGGTGAGCTGTTAGGCGTCAAAGAGAATGCCTTGGAAAAATTTACTTATTATCCAAACCCAACCTCTGGAATGCTTTCCTTAGAATCTGTCAACAACATAGATTCAGTAGTTGTATTTAATCTGATGGGGCAGCAAGTAATTAGCACTACTCTAGGAGATACCAGTGGTCAAATTGATTTATCAGGTTTATCAACAGGTACTTACATTATGAAGGTTTCTGCTGATGGACAAATAGATACATTTAAAATCGTGAAAAACTAATTTTTTAATCAATTCAATTATAAGCCATCCGCAATAGTGGGTGGCTTTTTTTATTTGAAATCAGCAGCAATAAACCAAAACGTATTGTCTTTCAATAATGGATAAATACCTATTAGTTCTCCCCGTTCAAGTGTTTCTTGATTTGATTGGCTTTCTACAGCGAGCGTGACATCGCGCGAAAAGGAATATTTTTTAGCCAGTTGACGGCACAATTCAAATCCTATGGTTCCTGTTGCTCCGGTAATCAGTATTTCAGGTTTGTTTGAATGTGTCATTATTGTTTCTAAAATTTTAGTCTACAATAAAGTCATAATTCGGTTATCATATCTCGTTTTAAACTAAAGACTTTCCCTATAAAATATTTAATAACGGTGTGGAGCCAATAACATTGGTGAATGTAGCAGGCATCAATAGTTTTACCGACGCAACCGTAGATGGTACGCCAGCCCATGAAGACTTTACCACAATGGCATCGGCAAGTGTACCAACCCGAAAGCTGATCTCAGTCTGAAACTAATTGATGCGGAAGGGAATACCAAATCTTTGTCTGATTTCAAAGGGCAGGTGTTCTTTTTAAATATATGGGTTACGTGGTGCCCGCCTTGTGTAGCAGAAATGCCAAGCATTGGTAAACCCCACGAGGAAATGGGCGATGACGTAGCGTTTGTGATGTTATCCCTCGATCGTGATTTTGAAAAAGCGAAGGCTTTTGATAAAAGAAAAGGTTACGATTTACCCATTTATACAAAAGGTAGCAACCTTCCTTCCATGTATCAATCCTCGGCGATTCCTACAACTTATGTGATTGACACCGATGAAAATGTCGCCTTGACACATAAAGGAATGGTCGATTATAGCGATCCGAAATTCAAGAAATTCTTGAAGAGTTTAAAGTAAGAATAGGTCCGAAAGGAATGAAGTGTTCACCAAGAACATACGCTCTCCTTTTAAAAAATTCATAGCTTAAAAGATAAAAGCCGCTCAGATTTTGAGCGGTTTTTATCTTTCTTCACAATTACCGCCTTAAGCCTTACTAGTTCCATCCTACCCTTCCACCTCTCTCCTTTTATAAGGATTCAGACAAAGTCTTCTTCGGCAGAATAAATTCCTTGTAGTTAATTTACTACATACACTTACAGTTTTTACTACAAAACAAACAGAGGTGGCCTTCTATATTTGCAGTGTCAAAACAAAGTAAAAGACAAAAATCAATCCTTAATAATAAAACCCTTAATTATGAAAAAACAAGTCATCATCGCAGCAGTAGCTCTTGGAGCATTCGTGTTTGGAACTAATAATGTGCAAGCACAAGCGCAAGCAACAACTGAAGTAAACATTATTTTGAATGATGTAATTTCTTTTGGATCAGGAAGTGTTGCGAACGGAGGTCAAGTTGATTTCAACTATATTACTGCAGCAGACTATAATGACGGTCTTGGGGCAGTAAATGTAGCTAATAGCTTGATTGTTACTTCTACTAAGAACTTTGACGTAAAAGTGAAAGCTGAAGGTGCAAACTTTACCGATGGTACCAACAACATTCCAGTAGATGTTTTAACTATTAATGCAGCAGCTGGAGGATCTATGGCAGGAACACAAAACACTATTGTTTTATCGGAAACTGACCAAGTACTTATTGGTAATGCACCTCTAGGAAGCGCTTTATCTCTTGACTTAGATTATGAGATTCCTGCAGCTAAATCATCTTCTTCAGATATCTTAGGAAAACCAGCAGGTACCTATACCCAAAACGTAACCTATACAGCGACGGCTCTATAAGCAGCAGCACCAGATTTAAATTAGGGATTCCTTTGGTTACGAGTTGGTAACTGAAGGAATCCTTTTTTATTTCTTACCAAATAGACATGAAAGTTAATCTAATACCAAATTAACAATGTAATGTCGCATTTAAACTCGTCCATTTACCGTTCTATTTCCTCG
>JAKDUG010000028.1 GCA_030457805.1 Psychroflexus sp. | reverse complement strand
TGAAGTACTAAATTTAGAATAGTAATTTCAATCAAATCATTTTTTATGAAAGCAAAAACAATGTATGAAAATGTGATGGAGCAATATAATCATGTTGCTGATTTCATGGATCTCAATGAGAACATCAGAAAAATACTTGCAATCACCAACAACGAAGTCATCATTCATTTCCCTGTCAAAATGGACAATGGAGAAGTGAAGATTTTCACAGGATATCGCGTACAACACAACAATGCTTTAGGGCCTTACAAAGGTGGTTTGAGATATCACCCAAGTATTGATGTTGACGATGCAAAAGCATTAGCGATGTGGATGACTTGGAAAACATCATTGGCTGGCTTGCCTTATGGCGGAGCTAAAGGTGGATTACAACTTGATCCAAGAGATCATTCAATTGAGGAACTCGAAAGAATTACAAGAAGATTTACATTTTCTTTAGGTGATAATATTGGGCCAGAGCAAGATATTCCTGCACCAGACATCAACACGAATCCGCAAACGATGGCTTGGATTTTAGATACATACATGCAAACAAAGCCACCAGCTGATCGTTCAAAAAACCAACACGTTGTGACAGGAAAACCAACAGGTGCTGGCGGTTTATTCGGAAGAGACCGTGCCACAGGATATGGTGTTTACCTCACAACAAAATTAATGGTTGAGAGCAAAGGTGAAAAGCTTGATGGCAAAACATTTATCTTACAAGGTTTTGGTAATGTGGGCCAATGGGCTTCACGTTTCTTGACTGAAGATGGTGCAAAACTATTATCCGTTCAAGATGCTCACGCAACGCTTTATAACAAAGATGGAATCAATGTTGATGACCTCGCAGATCACTCAAAACCACGCAAAGGCTCAATCAAAGATTTTGAAGGCGCTGAAGAGATTGAACCATCAAAATTCTTTGGTTTAGATTGTGATATTTTAATCCCAGCTGCTTTAGGAAACCAAATCACTGCAGAAAATGCAGGCGATATCAAAGCATCAATCGTTGCAGAAGGTGCGAATGGTCCAACGACTAACGCCGGTGAAAAAATACTATTAGAGAAAGGAGTCACAATTGTTCCTGATATTTTATGTAACTCTGGTGGTGTGACTGCAAGTTATTTTGAGTGGTTACAAAACAGAAATGGCGAAATCTACCAACTTGATGAAGTCATGGAAAGATTGCAGAAAAAGCTAGTTGAATCATTCAAAAAAGTTGAAGCTTCCGTTGAGGAAAATAAAACAGACTGGAGAACAGCTGCCTATGTTATTGCGATTAAGAGAATTGAAGAAGCTTATACGCAAAGAGGAATTTTCCCATAAAGAATATCAAATAACAATTTAAAGTGTCATTATATAAGTGGCGAGTCTAAAAGCTCGCCACTTTAATCTTAAAGCTGATTGATAATGACGCTTTTTTATTTTTTAGATGAATTATGAAATACGATACAATCATCATAGAAGAAGGTGAACTTAACATTCTTAAGCGCATCATGTCGATGAGTAGATACCTCAATGACAAATCATACAAGGCCTCCATTTCTCATTTATACGCTGAACTTGAAAAGGTAAAAGTAATTAATGAAGAAGAAATACCAGAAGATGTCATTAGATTCAATTCAATTGTTACTTTTGATACGCCTTTTAGCAAAAATCAAAGCTATCAGATTGTAACCCCTGAAAACGGTGATGTCAAAAACAATAAAATTTCTGTTTTAGCACCAATGGGTTTAGCGCTGTTTGGCTATGCTAAAGGTGACGAACTCACCTGGGAATTTCCCTCAGGTGAAAGTATTATTAAAATTATTGATGTAGTACAACCTGAAAACAACGACTAATCATGGCACATGAAATAGAAAAACATTACGACGACGAAGATATTCAACGCATCAACCTCGACCGTGATATTAAACTTTGGAAAACGGAGATTAATTTCTTAGTTGAAGAACTCGACTTTTACGTTCACTTCCTCAATGCAAAGCTGATCAAACAAAACACAGCTGATGAGCTTAATGACTTACATAACAAAGTCAAAGAGCTGGCCATGATCACAAAAGAATACAGTGGTAAAATTATAGAATTTGATCATGAAGCTGAAGGCATCATCGAATGTGATGATCTCAGTTGTGAAGTCTTTTTCCTCAATGCACACTTGCGAATGAAAGATGAGCTCAATGCACATTTAGCAGTTTCGCGTCAACTCAAAACAGCTATTTTTGAAAAGCTTTCAAAGCATATAAGCGCTTAGGTTTATCAACTTTTCATAAAAAGAAGAAACTATCGCTATTTTGGTCAACAGTTTAAAGTTATAAATCAACTACTTCACACTTTACAAGTTTAAAAAAAGTCAGTGTTGGCAATGATAAAAATGACTGGATGATCATGCTTGCAGTTGGCTATATTCATTACTTATAAACTTTTGAGAAGCAGAGAAAGTCACAATCTCTAAAGACTTGACCTGATGCATTAAACCTTTTGTAATTTCCATTGTCCTAATGGAACCTTATAAAATTATAATACGTCATTTATGGTTAAGAAATTCCTTTTTTTTTCACTTGCTGCAGGACTGATGCTTTCCGTTGGTTCGTGTTCAGTATTTGAAGGCAAGAAAGCAAACGCAAGCCCTTCTCAACAACAAAAAAAATCTAAAAAAGGGCCCAAGCCTTACAGTGAAGTTATCACCGAATCAGCAAAAACTGACGAAGGCCTTTTCAAAGTGCACCACATTGATCAGAAGTATTACTACGAAATTCCTGATTCACTCTTTAACAGAGAAATGCTTATGGTCACGCGAATTGCCAAAACAGCAAAAGGAATTGGCTTTGGCGGGGGAAAACAAAACGAACAAGTTTTGCGCTGGCAGAAAAAAGGAGACCGCGTCAATCTCAGAGTCGTTTCGCATGAAATCTATGCTGCCGACTCACTCCCTGTTCACGAGGCCGTCATGAACTCTAATTTTGAACCTATCCTCTATAGCTTTGATGTTGCCGCTTATAAAAAAGATTCTCTGAGCAACAATACAGTTGTTGAAGTCACAGATTTATTCACCAAAGACGTCAAGGCAGTCGGGCTGCAACAAAGTCGTCGTGGATCCTACAAAATATCTCGCTTAGATGCTTCTCGCTCCTACATAGACACCATAAGAAGTTACCCGAAAAATATTGAGGTCAGACACATCAAAACCTATATAGCGAACAAGCCGCCATCAAACTCAAGCACAGGATCAGTTTCATTAGAGTTTTCTAATTCCATGATTTTGCTTGATAAAGAACCGATGCAGCGCCGTTATTTTGATCAACGTGTGGGCTGGTTTACAAGCCGACAAACAGATTACGGTCTTGAAGATCACAAATCAAAAACTGTAGAATACCTGGACCGCTGGAGGCTTGAGGTCAAAGATAAAGACATTGAAAAATTTAAACACGGAGAGCTCGTCGAGCCTAAAAAACAAATCGTTTATTATATCGATAGAGCTACGCCGGTAAAGTGGAGAAAATATATCAAGCAAGGGATAGAAGATTGGCAAGTTGCTTTTGAAGCAGCGGGCTTTAAAAATGCAATCATTGCTAAAAATCCCCCAACCATTGAGGAAGATCCAGACTGGAGTCCTGAGGATGCACGTTATTCTGTCGTTCGTTATTTGGCTTCACCTATTCCGAATGCCAACGGACCACACGTCAGTGACCCGCGTTCTGGTGAGATTTTAGAAAGCGATATCAACTGGTATCACAACGTCATGACTTTGCTGAACAACTGGTTCTTTATCCAAACAGCAGCCATCAATCCTGATGCGCAGAGAATGAATCTTGAAGATGAAGTGATGGGACGTTTAATTCGTTTTGTATCGTCTCATGAAGTTGGGCATACTTTAGGTTTGCCACACAACATGGGTAGCAGCGTTGCTTATAAAGTAGAAGACCTGCGCGATCCTGAATTCACTAAAAAATACGGGACAGCACCTTCTATCATGGATTACGCTCGTTTCAATTACATTGCTCAACCTGGTGATGGTGATGTTGCTTTGATGCCAAACATTGGTCCTTATGACAAATATGCGATCAGTTGGGGATACAGACCACTTCTAGACAAATCAGGAAAAGATGAGAAAGAAACGCTTGATCAATGGATTTTAGAAAAAGCTGGAGATCCAAAATACAGATTTGGGAAACAACAAATCGGAGGACTTATCGACCCGAGTTCTCAAACCGAAGATCTTGGTGATGACGCAATGCTCGCTTCTGAATACGGTATTAAAAACCTGAAAAGAATTGTTCCTAATCTGATCAAATGGACAGCTGAGGATGGTAAAAACTACGAGGATCTCGATCAAATGTACAATCAAGTTTTGAGTCAGTTCAACCGCTATATGGGACACGTCACAGCAAATATTGGCGGTGTCTATGAATATTACAAAACATACGACCAAGATGGCGCCGTATACACACATACACCACGTGATAAGCAAGAACGTGCCATGGCATTCTTAGATACATATTTATTCGAGACACCTGAGTGGCTTTTAGACCATTCTATTTTTAACAAAATTGAGTCTGATGGACATTTAGAACGTTTGAAGTCATATCAAGAACGCACGATTAATAATCTGCTTGATTTTGGTCGTTTCGCCAGAATGATGGAGAACGAAGAAATAAATGATGATGCTTATACAGCGCTCAAAATGATGGAGGATTTAAGATCTTCTTTATTTAAGGAAATAAAAAGTGGCAAAGAAATTTCAAGAACGCGCCGTAATCTGCAACGTGTTTACATTTCACGTATGGCCGAGCTGATGGTGACAGAACAAAAAAGTATACCATCTCGCTACAGTTCTTATATGAGCAGGAGCTCAATTGATGTTGAAAATAGCGACATCAGGGCTTTGGTTAGAGGTGAATTGCTGACGCTACAACGCGATTTAAGAAATGCCGTCAGAAGAACGCGTGACACAATGACTCAATATCATCTCAATGATGCAATCGAAAGAATTGATCTGATTTTAAACCCGAAAGGGAAATAAGTTTTTATAAATGTTAGATTGTTTAATCCCGACTTCTTTGTTTTTAGAAGTCGGGATTTTTTTTAAACCATCACAGCATTTGTTGTCCATGTTTTTTTAAGGTCTTGTAAACTCTGAAATAATTGCTCATAAGAATCAATCACAAAGTAATCCTCTTGCATCACATCCGTTCGAAACTCTTTCTGGAGAATAATATCCATTTCAAAAGGATGAAAATTCGCCTTCTGTTCAGCAATCTGATTGGTTTCGCCAAATGAAGACAAGATTCCTGCCCCGTAAGATTGTATTTTGTCATGCTCCTGAATTACACCAAACTCAATTGTAAACCAGTAAAGGCGCTGTAACTGTTTAATCTTTTCTGGATCGTGAATAAACTGACAGCCCAACTCTGCAAACTCTTGCATAAAAGCTGAAAAAACAGGATTGCTCAGCAAAGGCACATGTCCAAAAATATCGTGAAACATATCTGGTTCCTCGAGGTAGTCCAAAGAATCTTTACCGCGCAACCAAGTGGACGAACAGAATTTTTTTTGTGCCAAAAGTTTAAAAAAATCTTCCACATCAATCAATCCTGGTACAACCTCTAGAGTCCATGAAGTCGATGCTTCAAACCAAGCTCCTATTTTTTTGAAATCAGGCAATTCAGAAGCATTGAGAACGGGTTTCATGACTTTGAGTCCCTCAAGATATGACTCACTTGCCTTTGTTGGAATGTTTTCAAATTGACGTGTAAAGAGTTTATTCCAAACCCATAAGTCCTCTGCTGTGTAGGTGTTCATGTCTTGTATCATAATTGTTATAAATAAAAAATCCCGATTCGTGAGTGAATCGGGATGTGTTGAATATATTTTTAAAATATCGCGTACTACCTATCGATTCCTTTGTTAAGAATTATAGAATAGTAATAATATGTAGTTGCAAAATTTGTCATCGCTTAGGCAAAGCTAGAATTTTTTTTGAATTGAGAATCTATTTTAATTAAATTTTATCAGCAATCAGTGTTTGCGGTTGCATTTCATAATTCTGAATCAAGCTTTCGAGCTTGTCAACCATATAGCTTTGGAAGTAGCGTTTATTTCTGTTTTGCGTATTGCTCAAGGTAATCACAACCAAATCTTCATCAGGAACAAATGTTAACCCATTGCGGTAACCGTCCCAAACGCCATTGTGATAGATGATCTTTTTATCGGCATCTTTTTTAGTGCGATAGCCAATACCGTATTTGTAGAAATCAAATTCATCCGAATTAAACATCATATCCACAGTTTCTGGTTTCAAAATCTCCGCATTTTTAATCGCTTTAAACCAACGCCACAAATTATCTGCAGAGGCATAAACTCCCTTATCTCCAACAGCACCGTTGTGAAAACTCGGGGGTAATTTCACATAGCCACGACCATAAGCTTGATAAGCTTTAGCGACATTGTCGAGATCTCTATTCTCAAGACCTACATAAGTGTCATTAATAGAAAGTGGTTCGAAAAATTTTTCTTCAAGGTAAGTTTCAAATTTTTGATCAGAAACAGTTTCAACAATGGCCGCAAGCAATACATAGTTTGTATTGCTGTAATCAAATCGTGTCCCAGGCTTAAAGCTCAATGTACGCTGATGTGTATTAATAAGCTTAATCACATCAAAGTTATCAGGTGCTTCATCTTCTTCCCAATAAGCTTCAGTCAAGTTCATATAGTTCCAAAGTCCTGATCTGTGTTTCAGTAAATCCTTAACAGACAATTCAGGAAATTTAAAACCTGACAAATACGTCGTGACACTCTCCTCAATATCTAATAAACCATCATCGTAAAGCTTCATAATGGCAGCCGCTGTAAATTGCTTGCTCACAGAAGCCAATTCAAAGGATGTCTCAGGTTCTAAAGCTGTTTTTTCAATCGGATCTTTATAGCCATAGGACGCATCAAAAATCAATTGATCCTTGTAGGCAACCAAAATAGAACCATTAAAACGCAGGCGTTTAGCTTTATCATCTAGCAGTTTAGTGATCTGCTCTATATCGACAGCTAGTTCATCTTTATAATTAATCTCGGGTTCCTCAGGTATTCGTGGCTTTGTTTCTTCGGGTAGACTAATAGAGTCGAAATCGGGATGAAGAACAGCATGATTGCTGTTTTCATGAGATGGCTGACTCGAAAATGCGTAACTAATAACTGCAAAAAAGCTGATCACAAGTGAGACGGTAAAAAGCTTTTTTGAGCGTAAAAAACTTGTACTCATAAATATTTTTTCACTATAAGATCCCAAATATAATTATTGTGATTTAATAATGACTCAAAATCACTTTAAAATTAAGCCTTTATAAGTTTCGTAAATAATTGCCCATATACATCGATTTGCTAAATTTGCATAACAAAGACAACTGATAAAGTGAAACTTATCTATTTAGAATTTAATTGACAAAGTATGTTAGAAGTTAAAAACATTAAAGCTCATAAGGATGCGTATTGTGAGGCTCTCAAAAAAAGAAATTTTGAGGCAGAAGAAATTTTTGAAGAGATTCTTCACCTCGATGAGGAAAGACGCTCAACGCAAGTTCAACTTGATGAAATCTTGTCAGAATCTAACAACTTGTCCAAACAAATCGGTCAGCTTTTTAAAAATGGGGAAGCAGAAAAAGCGAATCAACTGAAAGAAAAAACAACACATCTCAAAGATGATTCAAAACAGTTGTCAATTCAGATGAACACAACTTCTGATAAAATACAAGAGTTGTTGTTTCAAATCCCGAATGTCCCTCATGATTCAGTCCCAACAGGGCAAGATGAAGCTGACAATGTGGAGATCTTTAAAGAGGGTGACATTCCAGAATTAACTAAAAATGCACTTCCACACTGGGAATTGGCTAAAAAATATGACTTAATTGATTTTGAGCTCGGCAACAAAATAACAGGCGCTGGTTTTCCTGTTTTTAAAGGAAAAGGGGCGCGTCTACAAAGAGCATTAATCAGTTATTTCCTTGATAAAAATACTGAAGCTGGCTACAATGAACTACAAGTACCGCATTTAGTCAATGAAGAATCTGCCTATGGTACAGGACAATTACCTGATAAAGAAGGACAGATGTATCATGTCACTGGCGATAATTTATATTTGATTCCGACTTCTGAAGTCCCTTTGACAAACATCTACCGTCAAGATTTGCTCAACGCAAATCAACTCCCAATTCAGATGACCACTTACACGCCTTGTTTCAGAAGAGAGGCTGGCAGCTATGGCGCACATGTGAGAGGTTTAAACAGATTACACCAATTTGACAAAGTTGAACTTGTCAATATTGTCAAGCCCGAAGATTCTTACGAAGTCTTAGACCAAATGGTCGAACATATCAAAGGTATTTTAAGAGAACTCGAATTACCCTACAGAATTTTGAGATTGTGTGCTGGGGATTTAGGTTTCACCTCTGCTCTCACTTTTGATTTTGAATTGTATTCAACGGCTCAAGAACGTTGGTTAGAAATTTCTTCGGCATCAAACTTTGAGACTTTCCAAGCCAACCGCCTGAAGATTAGATATAAAGACAAAAACAATAAGAAAAAACTTGTGCATACCCTCAATGGAAGTTCTTTGGCCTTACCACGTGTCATCGCAGGCCTTTTAGAAAATTGCCAAACAGATGAAGGTATCAAAATTCCTGAGGTTTTAGTGCCTTACACAGGTTTTGAGTGGATTAAATAAGTCCCTACGACAGATAAAAGAAGGCTGTCATTCAGCACAAAAGTGTCAGAATTATTTCAAAATGACATTTTTTAAATACAAGAAGACAGCTTTTTTATTTCATCTCTTCATTAAAAGTCATGCTCAATATAGTTCTGATAAGCCTCAAAGGAAAATTCCCCGCTAAATAACTTAATTGACTTTTTGAGAATCTCAGTTGCTTGTGCTTCACTGAAGCCTAATCCAATCGCATAGCGTTTGATGAGCAAGGCTTCGACATCATCCATCACACCGTCGATAAAGATCATTTTAAATAAGTCGTGTAAATATTCTAAACGTTGATTTTTTGAGCCAATCGATTTCACAGGAAATTGTGTAGGATCAGCAATAATCTTCTTATAATCCGAATTATTAATATCAAGTTTGTGTTTAAAACGGTGCAATAATTTTTCTTCGACATCCGTAATAACACCATCTGATGCCGCGAGATTAACCAAGTTTGCAAAATGGTAAAAACGCAATTTTGCTGAATCTGAAGTATATATATCTTGGGATGTCATAATTCTTATCTATTTTTATTTTAAAGATAATATTTATTTTAAAATCTATCTTACATTTGATTTTGTAATTTGCATAATGACTAAAAAAATAATCGGCAGAAAAGATATCGCAAACTTCCCTGAACTAGGGCTTCAGGATGTCGCGATCAAAATTGACACTGGCGCCTACACCTCTTCCATCCATTGTGATGGCTTTGAAGAAATAGACGATCAGCTACATTGCAGATTTATAGATGAAAAACAAAAGGAACTCAACCATCGACATTTAGTGATTGACACTTATAAAAAAATAAAAGTCAAAAGTAGCAATGGCAGTGTTGAAGAACGTTATCAAATTACTTCCAAAATCAAATTATTTAATAAAATATATCAAATTTCGCTTTCACTCACAAACCGGTCAACAATGAAGAACCCTGTTTTGATTGGGCGAAAATTCCTCAACAAGAAATTTATTGTCGACACAGACTTAGAAAACCTCTCACTTAACGCTGCCACATCATGAATATTAAAATTTTATCGAGAAACCCGAATTTATACTCGACAAGTCGCCTAGTCGAGGCTGCTCAAAAGCGCAATCACGATGTGCAAGTCATCGATCCACTTAAATGTGACTTGGTGATCGAGAAACGCAAACCCAGTATTTATTACAAAGGGGATTATATTACAGATGCAGATGCCATTATTCCGCGTATTGGAGCCTCCGTGACATATTACGGTACAGCTGTGGTTCGCCAATTTGAGATGATGGGTGCTTTTTCAACAACAGATTCTGAAGCCCTTGTGAGAAGTCGAGACAAATTGAGAAGTTTACAAGTCTTATCACGTGCCAAAATCGGCCTTCCAAAAACTGTATTTACAAATTATTCACGTGATGTTGAAGGCCTCATCGATCATGTCGGTGGCACACCTTTAGTTGTCAAACTTCTAGAAGGCACACAAGGTTTAGGTGTCGTTTTAGCAGAAACCAAAAACGCTGCAAAATCGGTAATAGAAGCTTTTAACGGCCTCAAAGCACGTGTGATTGTTCAAGAATTTATCGAAGAAGCCAAAGGTGCTGATATTCGTGTTTTTGTTGTTGATGGCCACGTTATTGGTGCCATGAAGCGCCAAGGAAAAGAAGGTGAATTTCGTTCAAATTTACATCAAGGCGGTTCGGCTGCAGTTATCGAACTTACTGATGAAGAAGAGATTACTGCCATCAGAGCAGCCAAAGCCATGCGCCTAGCTGTTGCCGGTGTAGACCTCATCCAAAGTACACGTGGCCCTTTAATCTTAGAGGTCAACTCCTCCCCAGGTCTTGAAGGTATTGAAAAAGCAACGGGGAAAGACATTGCCAAAAGCATGATTCAGTACATTGAAAAGAATCTTTAGAGAAATGCCACATGTCGATGAACATAATGTGCTGCATATTTTAGGTCGAAAAATACTGCCTGGCGAGAAAGCTAGAATCAACTTTAACACGGCTAAACTTTATACAAACACAGCGGTTGAAGTCCCCGTGATCATACAACGTGCCAAACGCAAAGGACCAACAGTCCTGATTACTGCTGGCATTCACGGTGATGAAATTAATGGTGTTGAAATCGTCAGGCAAGTCATTGCCAACGGCTTCAATAAACCAAGGCGCGGAACAATTATCTGCCTGCCCGTCATCAATGTGTTTGGTTTTTTAAATTTATCACGACAATTTCCTGATGGTCGCGATCTCAACAGAATGTTTCCTGGCACAAAAAGAGGTTCTTTAGCAAGCCGATTGGCGCATCAATTTTCAGAAGAAATTTTGCCACTCGCCGATTATTGTCTTGATTTTCATACCGGCGGAGCCAGTCGTTTTAATGCCGCACAAATTCGGATTACAGCAAACAATCCGCAACTTGATAAACTTGCAGCAATCTTTAATGCGCCGTTTACCATTTATTCCAAAACGCTTAAAAATTCATATCGGGCAATTTGTGAGAAGAAAAATATTCCGATTTTACTCTTTGAAGGCGGAAAATCTTTAGATAAAAATAGAGACATCACGCGCTACGGTCTTGAAGGTGTCAAGCGTATCTTAAACCACCTCGACATGTTAAGCCATAAATTTAGTATTCAGATGCTGAATGAATACACTATCTTTATCAGCAAAACAAAATGGATGCGCGCTAAATATAGCGGACTTTTTCACGCAGAAATTCAGAATGGAACTTACGTTGAAAAAGGACAACTCATAGCATACATTACAGATGCCTACGGAAGCTTACAGCACAAAGTCAGAGCTTCGAATGACGGCTATATTATCAATGTCAATCAATCGCCAGTTGTTTACCAAGGCGATGCCATTTTTCATATATCAACAGAAATTAAGTGAGATGACAAAAGACGATTTAAGAAAAAAGTACAAAGCCAAAAGAAAAAAAATTTCCGCTAAGCAACTTGATCAATTCAGTTTAGATATTGCCAACCAATGCCTCAAACTCGACATGTGGAACAAAAGACTCTATCATACTTTTTTAAGCATCAAAAGACACCAAGAAATTGATACCGGACACCTATTGCATGTTTTGCAAGGGAAAGATAAAGATGTCGTTATTTCTAAAACAGAAAGTGATCTGCAGATGGCACATTATTTATTGACAGATGCAACACCCATAGCAATTAATAATTACGGCATCCCTGAACCCCAAGGTGGGATTTCAATCGAAGCCAAAAATATTGATGTTGTCTTTATTCCTTTATTGGCTTATGATGGTCAAGGAAATCGCGTTGGCTACGGCAAGGGCTATTACGATGTCTTTCTGAGTCAATGTCAAAAGGATGTCATCAAAGTGGGGCTTTCTTTCTTTCCACCAGAAGAACAGATTGAAGCCCAAGAACATGACCAAAAGCTAAATTACTGTATCACACCGACCGATATTTATGAATTTGAGAATTAAGACGCTCAGCCTAAATTTGAAATGAATTAGTTTTATATTTGCAAAAAATTGACCACCACATGGGTAAACTCTTAATAGTTGGCACTGTTGCTTTTGATGCCATAGAAACGCCTTTCGGAAAAACAGATAAAATTCTTGGAGGCGCTGCGACATACATCGGTTTAAGTGCTGCTAACTTTAAAACAGAAAGCGCAATTGTGTCTGTTGTTGGACATGATTTTCCTGAAAAATATTTAGACTTGTTGCGCGACAAAAACATCAATCTTGACGGACTTGAGGTTGTTCCCGATGGCAAAACTTTCTTCTGGAGAGGACGCTATCACAATGACATGAATACGCGAGATACATTAGACACACAACTCAATGTCTTAGCAGATTTTGAACCTCAAGTGCCTGAAAACTTTAAAAACTCTGAAATCATCATGCTCGGCAATCTACACCCAGCCGTGCAGCTATCAGTGATTGAGCAGTTGACAGATCCTAAACTCATCATTTTAGACACGATGAATTTTTGGATGGACACAACCCTAGACTTGCTGAAGGAAGTTATTACTAAAGTTGATGTCATTACAATTAACGATGAAGAAGCACGCCAATTATCAGGTGAATACTCACTGGTCAAAGCCGCACGAGCAATTCACAAGATGGGGCCAAAATATGTTGTCATCAAAAAAGGAGAACACGGTGCTTTATTGTTTTATAAAGATGAAGTTTTCTTTGCACCAGCGCTTCCATTAGAAGAAGTTTTTGATCCAACAGGAGCAGGTGATACTTTTGCAGGTGGCTTTTCTGGCTATTTAGCAGAAACACAAGACATCTCATTTGAGAATATGAAAAATGCCATTATTTACGGTTCAAATCTCGCTTCTTTTTGCGTTGAGAAATTTGGAACTGAAAAAATGCAGAACCTTGATATCGTCGATATCAATCAGCGACTCAAAGAATTTAGATCGCTAACACAATTTGAAATAAACCTTACATAAACTATAAAGCCCTGAATTATCGGGGCTTTTTTGTGCAGCTATGAGCGAATTAATCAAACATGAATGTGGAATTGCGCAACTCAGATTGCTCAAACCACTCAGCTACTACAAGGAAAAATACGGAACTGCATTTTACGGCATCAACAAAATGTATTTGATGATGGAAAAACAGCACAATCGCGGACAAGATGGTGCTGGATTAGCAAGCGTCAAACTCGATGTCAAACCTGGAGATCGCTATATCAGTCGCGTGAGGTCAAATGCTGCACAACCGATTCAAGATATTTTTGAAAAAATAAACTTGCGCATCAACGATGGCCTAAAAGAAAATCCTGAGTGGTTAAAAAGTGCTGAACTTCAAAAAGAGAATTTACCTTACTTAGGTGAACTCTATTTAGGACATGTGCGCTACGGAACCTTTGGAAAAAACAGTATCGAAAATGTACATCCGTTTCTCAGACAAAACAACTGGATGCACAGGAACTTAATTGTGGCTGGTAATTTTAACTTGACAAACGTCAATGAACTTTTTGAAAATCTGGTGAGCCTTGGGCAACACCCAAAAGAAAAAGCAGACACGATTACTGTCATGGAGAAAATCGGACATTTCTTAGACAGCGAGGTTCAAAAACTCTACAAAAAACTCAAGGCTGAAGGCTATAATAAACAGCAGGCTTCCCCACATATTGTGGAGCAAATTAAAATCCATAAGATTCTACGCAAAGCTTCAAAAGACTGGGATGGCGGCTATGTCATGGCAGGCATGCTAGGTCATGGCGATTCATTTGTCTTGCGAGATCCAAATGGGATTCGGCCGGCTTATTATTACATGGATGACGAAATTGTCGTCACAGCCTCAGAACGCCCAGTGATTCAAACGGCTTTCAATGTTGCCTATGAAGATGTCAAAGAACTCAAGCCAGGGCAAGCCATCATCACTCAAAAAAATGGAGAGGTCAGCTTTAAACAGATCATCAAAGCAAAAGAACGCAAAGCCTGTTCTTTTGAGCGGATCTATTTCTCGAGAGGGAGTGATGCCGAAATCTATAAAGAGCGTAAAAAATTAGGCTCTTTACTCATGCCTGAAGTTTTAAAAGCGATTGATTTTGACACCATTAATTCTGTTTTTTCATTTATCCCAAATACAGCCGAAACCTCTTTTTACGGCATGGTTGAAGCCGCACAAGACGAACTCAACCGTCAGAAGAATGAAGCCATTTTAAAGGAGAAAGAGAACCTGACAGATGCACGTTTATCAGAAATATTAGCCCACCGCTTGCGCACGGAAAAAATTGCAGTTAAAGATGCAAAACTCCGCACATTTATCACAGAAGACAGCAGCCGAGATGATTTGGTCGCGCACGTTTATGATGTGACCTACGGCGTTGTTAAACCAAGTGATAACTTGGTCATAATAGATGATAGTATTGTGCGTGGAACGACTTTAAAGAAAAGTATCTTAAAAATGCTTGACCGTCTGAATCCAAAGCAAATCATTATTGTTTCTTCGGCACCTCAAATTCGTTACCCAGATTGCTATGGCATTGATATGGCTCGCATAGATGATTTCATTGCATTTAAAGCAACCGCTGCTTTGCATAAAGAGCGCGGCACTTACGATGAGGTCGTGACTTCTATTTATGAAAGATGCGTAGCACAAGTTGATCTTCCAAGCACAGAGGTTGTCAATCACGTTAAAGATTTCTACAAGTATTTTACTGCACAAGAAATTTCAACTAAGATTGCAAGCTTAATAAGTGGCAACGATATCACATCAAAAGTTGAAGTCATCTACCAGAGTATTGAAAACTTACACGAAGCTTGTCCTAAAAACTTGGGCGACTGGTATTTCACTGGCAATTATCCAACGCCAGGAGGCAATAAGGTTGTCAATCGGGCATTTATGAATTTCTACGAAGGTAAGGAAGACCGCGCTTATTAATTAAGTTGTAACTCAAAGATGAAAAAACGTATCCAAAAAATATTGGGCGACACCGACCAAAAAGAAATCCTGTCAAAGGGATTTTCTTTTTTGGGGTTTAGTGCTACAGGTTTATTGGCAGGCTATCTCTTCACTTTATTTATTGCAAGAGTTTTTGGCGCCTCGGTTAACGGACTAGTCGCATTGAGCTTCTCAATCCTAATGATGGTCTCAATGTTAGGTCGCTTAGGTATTGATTTGAATTTAGTAAAATACTATGCTGATGATGATAACTTTAAAAATGACTCTGGCTTATTTCTAAAAGTTTGGGCAAAAGCGCTTGTATTTTCATCAGTATTAGGTTTGTTAGTTTTTTTATTTCGATCAGAAATTGCTATTTACCTTTTTGACAAACCTCAGCTCATTCCTTATATCAAGTGGACTGCCCCTGCTATTCCGCTATGGGTAAGCGTTTTACTATCCGCAAGTGTATTCAGAGCGCGTAAAAACAATAAAACTTATAGTTTTTTAGATAAAACAGGGCGTTTTGTTTTAGCTCTTATCATTCTACTCATTTTATATTACTTCAGCCAAGATCCCATCATTACAATGAAAGCCCATTTTTATGGTACTCTCATTTTAGCGATCTTTAGTTTTATAGCAACGCTTAAAAGTTTTGAATCGATAAAAATTATCCCAAAACAAAACTCATGGCAATTCTTAAAAGAATCTTTTCCGATGATGCTTTCATCGACGATTCTTGTTTTTTTAGGCTGGATTGACACTTTTATTTTAGGCATGTTTGAAACTGATGATGTCGTTGGTGTATACAGTATAGCTTTAAAAGTAGCAACCCTAACAAGCTTTTCATTACAGGCCATTAATTCAATTCTGGCTCCCAAAATAGCGGCAGCTTATAAGCAAGATGAAATGGAGAAATTCAAAAAATTAATCAAGTTTTCAACGAAGTTAAACTTCTTTACCACCATCATTGTTGTGGCTATTATCATTGTTTTTCACCAATGGATTTTAGAGTTCTTTGGTAAAGAGTTTATTGCAGGAGCAACAGTTTTAATTCTTTTATGCATCGGACAACTTGTCAATTCAATATCTGGCTCGGTGGGTGTAATTTTACAAATGACAGGACACCAAAGGAAGTATAGAAATATTGTCTTTTTAGCACTAATTGTCAATGTGGTTCTGAACATTAGTTTAACACCCTTTTATGGTGCCATAGGCATTGCAATATCCACCGTCGTGAGTATGGCATTGTGGAATATTATTGGCGCCATTTACCTGAAGCGTAAGATGAATGTCATCACGTATTATAATTTTTCTTAATTTTGACTTATGCATAATAATAAACTCCCTAATTTTCTAATTGCTGGATTTGCAAAGTGCGGTACAACATCACTAGTAAACTATATAAAGAATCATGAAGAGATTTTTATCTGTAAAGAAAAAGAATTACGCTATTTAACATATGATCTTTTAAAAAAAAAAGGGTATAAAGGCCATGGTGATGAAAACGTCAAAAACATTGCTGTAAAGTCACTTGATGAATACAAAAGTCATTTTAACACAATGCCACAGCATTCTGCAATTGGTGAAGCGACAGCAGATACAGCTTATTATTATAAACACACAATACCTAAAATAAAAAACATTTTAGGAGATCCGAAAATTATAATACTATTACGAGATCCAGTAAAAAGGGCTATTTCAGCATATTCTCATTTAGTAAGAGAAGAACGTGAAACATTAAATTTTGAGGATGCTTTAAACGCTGAAAATGAGCGTCTAAAATCTGGATTTGAATATATTTGGGGTTATAAACAAAGTAGTATGTATTATGAATCAATTAGAGCCTACAAAGAAAACTTCACAAATGTAAAAATTATCTTGTTTGAAGACCTAATTGAAAATCCAAATAAAGAAGTGAAAAACACTTTGAGTTTTTTGGAAGTAAATGAATCATATCAATTTAGAAAAACACAATTTAATAGATCAGGTAGACCAAAAAACACCTATTTAAATCGTTTTTTAATTAAAAAGTCAAGATTCAAAGATACTCTTAAAAGAATTTTTGGTGAAGAAATAACAATAAGATTAAAGGAAAGTATTCAAAAGCATAATCTAGAAAAGATAATTGTAAATCAAGATTTACAAAAGAAATTATATCTTGAATTAAAATCTGATATTGAGAATTTAGAAAACTATTTAAATATTGACTTATCACATTGGAAGAAATATGAATAAGTTTAATATCAAAAAACATTCTCTGTATTTTATAACTGTACTATTAGGCATATTCTTTATTCCTTTTAATTCGTGGGATGGTCTTCCTTTTTTAGGAGAGTTTGCCAAAGAATCATCAACGATATTCTTTTTAATAGCTAGTGGAATTTTCTTTTTTAAAATATTATTAAAAGGCAAGCTTTTAATCCCTTTTAGAAACCCTATTTACTGGTCTTTAGTTATTGTTTTAATTTGGTTCATTATTTCAACTTTACTCAATTTACCGAATATTATAGACTATGAATTTAAGGGACTAAATGGTGTTATGCGATTTATAAGGCAATACGGCGCACTCATAATATCTGCACTTATATTTTTATTGACTTTTTACAACTCGTTTGCTAAGCAAGATAATTACAAGCTTTTTTTGAGACTTAGACGAGTGTTTGTTATCAGTTTTTGTTTTGTTTCGGTCTATGCATTTTTGGAAATAGCCTATGTCAAGTTTGGCGTTGAACAATTAGAGCCTATCATCAATCTATTCAATTATTTTCCATTTACAGATGTTTACCTAGACACAAAAAATAATAGGATATCTTCTTTCACTTATGAACCACCAGCTTTATCAGCATACCTATTAACAATTGCAGGCTGGATGTTTAGTTATATATTAACTGATAAAGGTTTAAAAAAATATATCCCTGCTATACTAGTTCTTGTTTTTGCTTTATTTTCAGATTCAAGGTCTGCCTTGGTCATTATTTTCACACAAGCTTTTATTTTTCTGCTCTTTTTGGCTCACAAGAAAAAATTTCAACATATTTTGATTCGTATTGGTGTTGTCAGTTTAATTGGGATTATGGTTATCGGTGTTTTCAAAGGTCAAAAAATCTCTGAATATGTTGTTGAAAAGGCAACTTCTTTTGGTGTTAAAGATGGGACTCACAGCACATCAAACAAAACAAGATTTGGTATTCAGTATGCTCTGGGGCAAGTCTTTATGGAAAAACCAATAAGTGGTGTCGGTTTTGGTCAACAGGCTTATGAATCACGAAAGCACTATCCAAGTTGGGCTGTAGAAGACAACTGGGAGTTTAGGTTAATGTACCTCAATCCTGATCACCCTAACTTTCCTCCCGGCTACAACTTATATTTAAGATTATTAGCAGAAACTGGTATCAT
>JAKDUG010000027.1 GCA_030457805.1 Psychroflexus sp. | reverse complement strand
AATTTCAGAATAATTAAAAAAAAAGTGTAATTTTGCGAACTGTAATAAAACCTGTGGACGAATATATGCGTGGTAAAGAAAAGCGTTTTATGCATGGTGACTTGAGTGTTCATGAGAATGTATTAGAAATGATAGGTTGTACGCCTCTAGTACGCCTAAACAATATTACAAAAAATCTTAAAGGCGATTTTTTCGTTAAATACGAAGCTCACAATCCAGGCCATTCTGCTAAAGATAGAATAGCATTATACATCATCGATAAAGCTGAAAAAGAAGGAAAGATAAAGCCTGGAGATACGATTGTCGAAACGACTTCAGGGAATACTGGCTTCAGCATAGCGATGGCTTGTGCCGTCAAAGGCTACAAATGTATACTGGCAGTAAGTGATAAATCATCTGAGGATAAAATTGAACTATTGAGAACAATGGGAGCAGAAGTCAATGTTTGCCCTGCAAATGTTCCTGCTGATGATCCGCGTTCTTATTATGAAGTCGCTAGAAAGATTCATGAAGATACGCCGGGTTCAATGTATGTGAACCAGTATTTCAATGAACTCAATATCGATGCACATTATTTATCAACAGGCCCAGAAATATGGGAACAAACGCAAGGCAAGGTGACGCACCTTGTCGCTTGTAGCGGTACTGGCGGAACAATTTCAGGAACTGCACGTTTTTTAAAAGAAAAAAATTCAGATATTAAAGTTCTAGGCATTGATGCCTATGGCTCGATTATCAAAAAATATCACGAAACTGGTGAAGTTGATAAAAACGAAATTTTCCCTTATAAGATTGAAGGTTTAGGGAAAAATTTAGTACCATCAGCTACCGATTTTTCAGTGATTGATAGTTTTACTAAAGTCACAGATGCTGAAAGTGCTTTTATGGCAAGAGATATCGCTAAGGCAGAAGGCTTATTTGTTGGTTACACAAGCGGTGCCGCACTTCAGGGAGTGATGCAACTTGCTGATCAGGGAGAGTTTGATGAAAACAGCTATGTTGTTATTATCTTCTCAGATCACGGCTCGCGCTACATGAGCAAAATTTACAATGATGCTTGGATGAAAGAACAAGGTTTTACACGACCGACATCAGAGCAAAATCAGAAAGAAGACATTAACTCATTGAGTTAATCGTTCACTTATCAAAAATTTGAATCAAAACTAAATTATGAAAGATCTATTTTCAAAAATTTATAGGGATAAAGGACCTCTAGGGAAATGGGCGGATCAAGCAGAAGGCTATTTCGTTTTCCCTAAACTTGAAGGGCAAATCAGTAATCGCATGAAATTCCAAGGCCGCGATGTCATTACATGGAGTATCAACGATTATTTAGGATTAGCAAATCATCCTGAAGTCAGAAAAGTAGATGCTGAAGCAGCTGAGAAATACGGAAGCGCGTACCCAATGGGTGCACGAATGATGAGTGGACATACAGCTTTGCATGAAAGACTGCAAAATGAACTTGCAGATTTTGTTCAAAAGGAATCAGCTTACGTTCTTAACTTTGGTTATCAAGGTATTTTATCAACTATCGATGCTTTGGTAGGGAAGGATGATGTGATCGTTTATGACGTCGATGCACACGCTTGTATTATTGATGGTGTTCGATTGCATTTAGGAAAACGTTTTACCTATAAGCACAATGATTTAGATAGTATTGAGCTAAACTTAGCACGTGCCGAAAAAATAGCTGAACAAACAGGAGGTGGCGTCCTCTTGGTTTCTGAAGGTGTTTTTGGAATGCGTGGCGAACAAGGTAAGCTGAAAGAAATCGTCGAGCTAAAGAAAAGATATAATTTCAGATTGTTAGTTGATGATGCACATGGTTTTGGAACTTTAGGCAAAACAGGTGCTGGAGCAGGTGAGGAGCAAGGTGTACAGGATCAAATTGATGTTTACTTTGCAACTTTTGCAAAATCAATGGCAAGTACTGGTGCTTTTATTGCTGGTGATCAAGAAGTGATTGATTATTTGAAATATAACTTAAGATCTCAAATGTTTGCAAAATCATTGCAAATGACGCTAGTTGAAGGCGCTTTAAAACGTCTTGAGATGTTGAGAACTATGCCTGAACTCAAAGACAAGCTTTGGGAGAATGTCCGCGCTTTACAAGGCGGTTTAAAAGAAAGAGGTTTTGATATTGGGACAACGACAAGTTGTGTCACGCCAGTTTATTTAAAAGGAAGTATTCCTGAAGCGATGGCTTTGGTCAAAGACTTACGTGAAAATCACGGTGTTTTCTGTTCGATTGTTGTTTATCCTGTGATTCCAAAAGGCTTGATTCTCTTGAGAATGATCCCAACGGCAACACATACTAAGGATGATATTGATAAAACACTTGAGGCTTTCTCTGCGATTCGTGAGCGTTTGGAAAATGGAACTTATAAAAAATTATCTGCAGCAATTGCTAAACAGCATGAAGAATCTTAAAACTCCGCTGTTAATTTGACATAAAAAAGCCATCTCATTTGAGATGGCTTTTGCTTTTATACACTTTAACTCAAGCATAAAGAATTGGTTAAAATTCTTTATGCCCTTCCAGAAAATTTATGATCATTTTTTGACTAAGTTGAGAAGGCGTTCCGTACCAAATAATTTCATTTTTGTTGTTCACTAAAACAGTTCTTGGCAAAATCATTATACCGTTGAACTCGATCTTTAATTCACGATGAATCTTTTTGAATTGATCGGAGACAAGCTTTCTTTCAAATTTGATTTTATTTAGAGTTCCTTTTATTTCTTTAGGGCTTTCGTGTGTTATCGATAAAAAGCTTAAGTCTTTACGATCGGCAAATTTAGACTTCAGCTGATTGAGATGAGGCACAGCTTCTTAGCATGGCTTGCACCAGGTTGTGACCAAAATACAAGTATCTTGAATTTGTTTTCAAAATTTTCTTGATCTGATACGTTTAAGATATAATCTGTAAATTCTAAAGCGTCAATTTTCTCACCAATCATTTTCTTTTGCTCATCAACCGGTAATTGAGCCGATGCATGAAAAACTGTTATCAAAAGAAAGCTGAATATTAATAAAGACTTTTTTAAAAGTGATATTTTCGTTGATGGATTTTATTTAAACTTTTTCAAAAAATGAAAAAACAGATAAACCGTAGCGTCTAGATTGTACAAATTGTGAATGATCTTCCATGCTGATAAACTTGTTGTGCTCTATAATGATTTGCGAGTCTTCATTTTTCAGTAGTCTTTGCGTATTAATTAAAGTGATGAGTTCGTTTAGTTTCTCCTTTGTGATTTCATAGGGCGGGTCTGCAAAGATCAAGTTGTATTTTTGTTTATTCTGCTCTAAATATTGAAAGACATCACGTTTATAAATTTTCGCTTCATAAGCTAAATCTTCAAAAGTCTGATTGAGATGTTTGATGCAATTGATATTTTTCTCAACCAAGCTGATATCATGGACACCACGCGAGCTAAATTCTAGTGAAATGGAGCCAATTCCTGCAAACAAATCCAGAACGCTGATTTCTGAAAAATGATATTGGTGCTCTAAAATATTAAAAAGTGCTTCTTTTGCACGGTCTGTTGTGGGGCGCGTAGGCAAGTTTTTAGGTGCATTAACGCGTCTTCCTTTATGTAGTCCAGAAATGATTCTCATAAGCTATTCATGAATAAATGATTGTGCAGGTGTGGATTGTCGTTAAGATCAGAATGTTCACTGGTTATCATGTCTTTAAACTCAAATTTTTTGATGTAATATTCCAAGTAAGCAGAAAACGCTTTCTCTTTGTAAGACCTGACGAAATTAATGAGTTGTAACTGGATTTCAGTGCGATCAAATGCGTTGACTTCTAAACAATACAAGATGACGTAAATGACATCTTCAACAGTTTCTGCAGTAAAAGTATTGTAGAGTTCTAGTTTGTTTTGGGATAGGATTGCAATATCAACTTGATGCTGATTGATGAAGCAATAGCAGTGCGGGTGAGAATAATGTGATGTCCCTAATATTTTCAGATAGCGAGAGGTTTGGTGTTCGTGTTTGAATTCTCCAAAAGTCTCCACTAATTGATTGTTGACATTTGCAAAAGGAATGAATAGTGTAGAAATATCGTGAAAATTGGTGCTGTCTTTGCTGTAATTATCACCCTCGTAAAGTTGAACATTATATTTGATAAAGTCACTCATGTTGTGATGTTCCACTAAACTGCTCGGTGCTAAAGTGTAATCTATATTCTGATAGATCAAATCAATGGCAAACTGGAAATCAGTAAACTTTTTAAGCTCCTCATTAATTAAATTTTCAGCTTGTAGAGGAATCGCTTCATCAGCTCTGTAGTCCTGATAAACTTCATGTACAAACGCGTTGTCTGCGTTGAGGTATAAAAAAGAAAGTCCATCCTGAGATAACAGAATGGACAATTTCTTAAAGTTCTTTGAACTGTATATGTTAGTCGTTATCGCCATAGTTTTTTGGCCAGTTACCACTCGTTGTCACTTCTGACATTGAGCCTACTTTAATATGTGTTCCGTTGACACCGTCAACAGCAATTGTTTGTTTTTCTTGAACGACGAGATCTTGATTTAAATCACTTAAGATATCTGATTTGTCAACTCTAGCTCTGAAAACAGCAATTTTGCTCTTATCTTTTTGTAAAAAGCCAGCTTCTAATTCGAATTTTTTATCATCTGTAAAAGGCACATACATCATCTTCTTATAACGGTCTGTTTTTTTGAACAGTGAGTCCTTGACTGATGTGTAGCCTAAAGTATCAATAACGACATCTTCGACGTATTTATCAACACCATAATTTTTTTTGTATTCCTCATCTAAATATGTTGTGTCTTTTCTTTGTGTGACAACATATTGTGCTGTATCGACAAATCTAATCAGGCTATCATAAGAACCAGTAAATTTCCCGGTAATTTCACGGTGGGCCATTTCAGCATCACGAATGTCCTTGAGTTTGACAATGACATCCTGATAGCGCTCTTCTTTAATCTTATTAAACTCAACAGGTCCGTAGACAGACTTGTAAGTGTAGTATCCTAAAACTGCTATGACGGCAGTGAGTACGAGTTGAATTACAATTTTCATGCTTGAATTTGTTATTGTTTGCTTCTCCACAAATCTACAATTTTTTTTTTATCAGAAAAGTTTTGCATCCAAAAAAGCTTGTTATATTTGATGTTTTGACGAAATTTTAAGTTTAATGAAGGAGTCTGAGTTTTATACACATTTAGTTAGCGAGTTTGGACATCAACCAACTTTGAAGCAAAACTTAGCCTTACAGTTACTTGCTAAATTTATAATTGACAAGGAGCAAAAAAGTATTTTTGTATTGAAGGGCTATGCAGGAACTGGTAAAACGACCATTATCAGTACACTTGTCAAAAATATTTCAAAATCTCGTCAAAGGATTGTTTTGTGCGCCCCGACGGGTCGTGCGGCCAAAGTAATTTCAAGTTACAGTAAAAGGCCAGCACACACGGTACATCGCAAAATTTATTTTCCTAAAAAAAAATCTGGTGGAGGCATTGAGTTTGTTCTGCAGGAGAACAAACATAAAAACACTATTTTTATTGTCGATGAGGCTTCAATGATTCCTGATTTTCCGCAAGGAGCAGATTTGCTCAAAAGCAGTTCAGTATTAGATGATTTGATTGACTATGTTTATGCTGGTGAGAATTGCAAACTTATATTTATTGGAGATACAGCGCAGCTGCCTCCCGTCAATGCAGAATTGAGTCCAGCTTTATCAGAACATACTTTGTCTACGCATTTTCAAATGGATGTTAAAACGATTGAGCTTGATGAAGTTTTGCGACAACAACAAGAAAGTGAGATTTTATACAATGCCACATATATCCGTCAGCTATTGAATGATGGCGAACACGATCAGCTTAAATTGAAAATTTCTAATCAAGCTGATGTTGTCAGGTTAGTCGATGGTTACGATATCATGAATGCTATTAATGATTCATTTGACAATCTCGGTCATGAAGAAACCGCTATTATTGTCAGATCAAATAAACGCGCCAATCTTTACAATCAACAGATACGCTCTCGCATTCTTTTTAGAGAAGATGAAATTGCGGCGGGTGATTATCTGATGGTTGTCAAAAATAATTATTTCTGGTTAAAATCTTCTTCTGAAGCGAGCTTTATCGCCAATGGTGATATAGTTGAGATCCTTGAAATCTTTTCGATTAAAGAACTCTATGGCTTTAGATTTGCTGAAGTTCGCGTCCAAATGGTCGATTATCCAGAGATGGATGCTTTTGAAACTGTTATTGTTTTAGATACTTTAGACACCAATGGTCCTGCGCTGAGTTATGAGCAAACAAATGCTTTGTATCAAGCTGTTATGGAGGATTATGCCAGTGAAAAATCTAAATACAAAAAGTATTTAAAACTCAAAAAGAATAAATTTTTCAACGCACTTCAAGTTAAATTCAGCTACGCCATGACGTGTCATAAATCGCAAGGTGGGCAATGGCATACCGTTTTTGTTGAACAGCCTTATTTGAAAGAAGGAGTCAATGAAGATTATTTGCGATGGCTTTACACGGCATTTACACGCGCTAAAGAACGCTTGTATCTGATTGGTTTTAAGGATGAATATTTTGATGAAGATGCACATAATCAACAAGATGAGAACTAAATTAAAAGCTGTTGCTATGATTCCGGCTCGCTTTGAAGCCAGTCGTTTCCCAGGAAAATTAATGCAAGATCTAGCCGGCAAAACTGTTATTTTAAGAACTTACGAAGCAGCCATTAAGGCTGGGCTTTTTGATGCAGTTTATGTGGTGACTGACAGTCAGCAAATTTTTGATGAAATCAGAAATAACCAAGGCAATGCCATTTTAAGTCAGAAGGCACACGAATGTGGTAGTGATCGTATCGCGGAGGCTGCAGAACAAATTGAGGCCGATATTATTGTAAATGTTCAAGGCGATGAACCTTTTATTAATAAAAAAGCTTTGTCACAACTTTTGGAGGTTTTTGAAAATGATGCAGAACAACGCATAGACTTGGCTTCTTTAAAAACTAGGCTTAAGGATGCTGAAGCCATCCAAAATCCAAATAATGTCAAGGTGATTACCGATCTTAAAGGATTGGCATTATATTTTTCGCGTTCTGCTATTCCTTTTCATCGCGATAAAAAAATGGATGTTACCTATTATAAACACGTTGGAATTTATGCTTTTAGAAAGCAGGCTTTAATCGATTTTTACAACACGCCAATGAGTCCTTTGGAAGCTGCAGAAAAAATCGAATGTCTGCGTCATCTTGAAAACTCTAAAACCATTCGAATGATTGAAACAGATGAGATCAGTATTGGAATTGACACACCTGAAGACCTAACTGAAGCTCGCAAACTTTTCAATTAATAATTATTTCGTTTTAACGGCAGCCTTATAAACTTCTAAACAACGACCACGTGCATATTTATGTTCAACCATCGGCTGTGGATATGCATTTGAATTTATTTCGGGAATCCATTTTTTGATGTATATCATGTCTTTGTCAAACTTTTCAGTTTGTGAGCTCGGGTTGAATATTCTAAAATATGGCGCCGCATCAACGCCGCAACCGGCTACCCATTGCCAGCCACCAATATTGGATGACATTTCATAATCTAAAAGTTTTTCAGCAAAATAAGCTTCGCCCCAACGCCAATCAATGAGAAGGTGTTTACAGAGGAAGCTGCCAACAATCATCCGCACGCGATTGTGCATCCACCCTGTTGTATTTAATTGACGCATGCCTGCATCCACAATGGGATAGCCTGTCATGCCGTTTTTCCATTTTTCAAATTCTGTTGTAGCGTTCCGCCATTCTATACCATCGTACTTTGGTTTAAAAGCACGTGTTTCAGTTTCTGGGAAATGATGTAGAATAGCTTTATAATATTCGCGCCAAATGAGTTCGTTGAGGAAAGTTTTTTCGGATGCTTCTGCGGCTATCTTTAAAACTCTCCGATAACCAACTGTGCCAAAACGCAGATGTGGACTCAAACGCGATGTTCCATTTATTGAAGGATAATCACGTGTTTCTTTATAGCTTTCTATAAAATCTTTGTCGAGATGGCAAGCTTGAACTTCTATAGATGATTGTTCAAAATTAATATCTGATAAACTCAAATTGGGGAGACGTTGATTTTTATAACAATTATCAAGAAAATTCTCAGAATTAAAACTTTGAATAGAATGATCTTCAAAAACTTTTTTCCATTTATTCATGTAAGGTGTAAAGACTAAATACATGCCACCATCATTTTTGACAACAGTATCTTTTTCAAAAAAAACTTGATCTTTGTAATCGTGAAATTCGATACCTCGACTGGCTAAATTAGCTTTTATTTCGGCATCTCTTTTCATAGCATAAGTCTCATAATCTCGATTCGTGAAAACTTTTTTGATGTTGTATTGTTCACATAAATCTTTAAAAATATCTTCGGGTGTCCCGTGGAATATCGCTAAAGAAGAATTGTGTTTATCTTGAAGATGACTTCTTAATTTCTGAATAGAGTTGTGGATAAAAGTCACGCGGGCATCATCTTTTGGTAATTCCTCAAGTATATTTTTATCAAAAATAAAAATGGGTAAAACAGGAAATTCATCATTTAATGCATGATATAAACCTACGTTGTCTTGAAAACGCAAATCGCGTCTGAACCAAAAAATTGAAAGTTCTTTCTTTTTCATGTCATTTTAGTTAATTTTTAAACTTGACATTCCACCATCAACGCCTATCACTTGTCCTGTCATCCATGAAGATTTTTTTTCTAAAAGAAAACAAGCCATCTCGGCAATATCTTCAGGTTCACCAACGCGCTGTAAAGGGTGACGCTGATCCATTTTTTCTTTTTGTTTTTCGCGTGACAATAATTTGTTGGCTAAGCCCGTATTAACGAGTGATGGTGCAATTACATTAACACGGACTGTCGGTGCGTACTCAGCAGCTAAAGATCGTGCGAAGCCTTCAATAGCGCCTTTTGCTGCAGCAACACTTGTGTGAAATGGCATCCCTTTTTGCACAGCAACCGTGCTAAAATAAACAATACTTCCTTGAGCTGATTTTTTTATTTTAGGTAAAAGGGCTTGGGTTGTTTTCACCAATCCCATGAAGTTGATTTGGAAATCCTTTTCAAAAATTTCATTTTTCATCATTTTGAAAGGTTTCAAATTAATCGAGCCTGGTAAATAAACTAAACCATCAATGATACCAGGTAAATCTAAATCTTCAATGTGATCTTTCAAAACATCAAACTTTAAGTAATTAACTTGATCAGTATCGAGTTCGCCTTTTGAGCGTGCCGTGACATAAACTTTGTGATCGCTTTGTAATAATCTAGTGATTTCTAGACCTATTCCTTTAGAACCTCCGATAAGTAATATTGTTTTTTTCATATTCTCATTTTAAGAAATTGTGCCAAATAATTCAATAAGTTTTGTCTGGCGAGTTTTAAAAATTTCATCCAATCGCGGCTTGACCAGAAAAGGGTGTACCATGCGACCTAAAAAACCAAAAGGCAATTTGTAGTGTACTAAATCTTCCATGATGATGCCGCCATCAATTTCATGAATGAAATGCGCGTGGTGCCATAATTTGTAAGGGCCAAAAAGTTGGGAATCAATAAAATAATTAAGATAATCAACTTGCTTTATTTCAGTGACCCAATTGGTGGTAAACCCAGGGAATGGATTTACTTTATATTGTATAATTTGTCCGGGATACATGGCTTTATCTCCGCCAGAAGTGATTTTGAAACCCATGTTTTTTGGTGTGATCCGTTCTAGGTTTTCCGGATCTGAAAGAAAGTCCCAAGCTGTTTTCTGACTGATTGGAAGTGCCTGTTTGTCGTGAATTTTATATAACATATGTCAAAAATATGATTTATTTTGTTTAACAAAAACAATAATAAGTTAAACATTTTGTTTTTTAAATTTCTTGTATCTTCGTTGGCAAAGAAAAGGCATGCGAATTTTATTTTTACTTATTGGGATGGCATTGATCAGCTGTCAAAGCGCAAAAAATAAACCAATGACAGAAACTGTTTGTCAGAAGGATTTTCACTGTGAAAAAGAAATCGAGGAAGGTCAACATTTAGTCGAAATGAAGGATGGAACAGGAGCTGTGTATTTAAAAACACGGCCAGATACCACTTTTCATACGATGCGATTGAGTGTCAATTCAAATGATCCTAATTTGGCATTTGCTGCGGATTTAAAGTCGTATCAAATCACATTGTCTTATCCAGCCAAATCAAAAGAAATGGCCATAGACGAAATGGCACTTTATATCCAAACATTTTGTAAATGTGAAGAGGCAGGGGTGGCCAAGCTTACCGGTTTTGAGATTTCATCACAAACTGTGAATGCGGCCAAAATCTTTCAAATACGATCACCAGAATTCTCATTCTTAAAAGAACAAACACTTGTTTTGAAGCTTGACTAATTATCTTTTACATCACCTTCAAATCGAGGAGGAGAAGGAATCTTCATGTCTTTAGATTTTTCAGAATCCATGTCATCTTTAAGTTCAATGAGATTATAAGGGTAGTGTTTTTTCAGAACTTTCTCACGCTTGGCACATTTTAAATCCATCCAAGAGCTGTTGTATACTTCTTCAGATTTTTGATTCCACAAATATAAATAGACTTCGCGAACGTATTTTTGAATGAGTTGCATTTTTTCCTTCTCACCAAAAGAGGTCAAAGCAATAATAGCTGATTCTGGTGATTCTGCCGAAGTTTTAGTGTTTTCAGGATTGGTGATAAAGTCTAGTACATATTCTTTAAAACGGACTTGAGACATTTGTTTGTGAGGCTTGTCATTGAGAATAATGTTATTGTTTTGATCAATGATAATGGTCAAAATGTTTTTGACTTTTGCATTTTTGTATGCGGCTTGATCTACCTTGGCCTCTATATCACACTTGCCGTCAAACCATTCTTGCGCAAAGCTAAAATGGCAGGTGAAGAGAAGAAAAAGGAGGATGTATAGATTTTTCATAATGTTAATTTTATACAAATATATGACTATTAAAAATAATTGATTTAAAGCTGATGCTTATCATTTTTAGTATCTTGTAAAATTCTGAATTTTGAAGTAAATTTTTTAGATGTCTAAAGTAGAATCTTGTTACCATTGTGGTGATGCTTGCACGCAATTTGATATTTTGCATGACGACAAGCATTTTTGTTGTCATGGTTGCAAAACGGTTTATGAGATTTTTTCAGAGAATAATCTGGACTGTTATTATGACTTAACGACTTCGCCTGGCTCTACACCTATAGATATTGCAGGTAAATTTGATTTTATAGATCAAGAAGAAATCAAAGACAAACTAGTCGATTTTTCTGATGGCACAACTGAGGTCGTCAGTCTATATATCCCACATATTCACTGCAGTTCATGTATTTGGATTCTTGAAAACCTGAATAAACTCAATCCAGCAATCCGGCAATCTCAGGTTAACTTCCCTAAAAAAATTATTAATATTACTTATAAAACTGATGGTGTCAGCCTCAAAAAGGTTGTTGAGTTATTGACTTCAATTGGGTATGAACCCTACATTAGTTTGGATAATATTGACAAAAAAGAAGTGGCAATTGATAATTCTTTGATTTATAAAATTGCTGTGGCTGGTTTTGCATTTGGAAACGTGATGTTTCTCTCTTTTCCTGAATATTTTCAAGTTTCAGAATTTTGGTTAAATCAATACAAAATTTTGTTTCGCTGGTTGATGTTTGCTTTTAGTTTACCTGTTGTCTTTTATGCAGGGCGCGATTATTACATCTCTGCCTACAAAGGCTTGCGTTCTAAGATGCTTAATATTGATGTCCCGATTGCGTTGGGGATAACTGTGCTTTTTTTAAGGAGTTTTGTCGATGTTGCTTTTAATTTTGGTTCAGGCTTTTTTGACAGTCTAACGGGCTTGGTTTTCTTTTTATTATTAGGAAGATTTGTTCAGCAAAAAACCTATAGCTATTTATCATTCGAGCGAGATTACAAATCTTATTTTCCGATTGCTATCACCAAAATAAATGCTGATAAAACTGAAGAAAATATTGAAGTATACAAAATAAAGGAAGGCGATCGGTTGCTTATTCGCAATGAAGAACTCATCCCAGTTGATTCAATTTTGATGACAGAATTCTGTGAGGTTGACTACAGTTTTGTGACTGGGGAAGCTGATCCTGTTGAAAAAAAATCTGGAGACAAACTTTTTGCCGGCGGGAAGCTCAAAGGACAAGCCATAGAGATTGTCGCAGAAAAGTCTGTTGAACAGAGTTACTTGACACAATTGTGGAGTAATGATGTTTTTCAAAAAGATTACAATCCGCGTTTTCAATCCTTAATTGATAAGATCAGTAAGCGATTTACAATCGCTGTTCTCAGCATAGCTACTTCAGCTTTAATTTTCTGGCTATTTTATCAGCCCAATATGGCGCTTAATGTTTTTACGGCTGTACTGATTATTGCCTGTCCATGTGCTATTGCTTTAGCGACGCCTTTCACACTGGGGAATTTGTTGAGAATATTTGGGCAGCATGGCTTTTATATGAAAAACATTATCAGTTTAGAGCAATTGGCATCGATTGATATTTTTGTTTTCGATAAAACGGGAACGATAAGTTCAAGTCAGAAAAGTCAGATTTCCTATAAAGGTGAGGCTTTATCAGAAAAAGACTTAGGTGTTCTTAAAGACTCGTTTCGCAATTCAAATCATCCTTTGAGTCGACAATTATATGTGTATTTAAATGCGAGCCCTACTGAAGCTATTGATGGTTTTGATGAGCATTTAGGCTTAGGAATCACATCGACAGCACAAGCAAATGCATACAAATTAGGGTCAGCGAGTTTTGTGGAAGCTGAAGCAGAATTGATCAATCCGACAGAGACTTCTGTTTTTATTCAGAAAAACAATAGAGTGCTTGGTAAATTTATTTTTGATACAGTCTACCGCGAAGGCTTAGTTGAGTTGTTTGAGGCACTTGATCAAGATTATAAACTCGCAATTTTGTCGGGAGACAACTCGGGTGAAAAACAATATTTATCAAAGTTGTTGCCTAAAACAATTCAGATGAAGTTTAATCAAAAGCCAGATTCGAAGATGCGTTTTGTTGAAAAACTGCAAGATGAAGGGAAGAGTGTCTGTATGTTAGGAGATGGGCTGAATGATGCAGGCGCTTTAAAACAAGCAGATGTCGGCATTGCGATTTCTGAAAATGTCAATGTTTTTTCACCAGCTTGTGATGCAATAATGAGTGCAGATCAATTTAAAAATTTCGATAAATTTCTTAAAGTCTCTAAAAAAGGTATATTTATCATCAAACTTAGTTTTATGTTTTCATTTTTATATAACTCTGTGGGAATTTATTTTGCAGTATCAGGATTATTAAGGCCTGTTATCGCTGCAATTTTGATGCCTTTAAGCTCAATAAGCATTGTTGCTTTTACAACGCTAGCAACAACCTATGCTTGTCGAAAAACATTGAATTTTAAAGTTTGAAAATATGATGAAAGTCATTTTTTATCGACTTTCATCAAAGTATTTTTGTAAAATAATTAACATTAATGAGTGCGATCTACGGACTTCTAGCTATTAGCATCACAATTGCAATCGTGTTTTTTGTGATTTTTATCATGTCTATCAAAAAAGGGCAGTACGATGATGTTTATACGCCTTCTGTGCGAATGCTTTTCGATGATGAATTGGTGGATGAAGATGAGAAGAAAGCAAAAGGGGAGAACAAAAAAAACCAAAAATCAAATCATAAATACAAACAAGAATAACTATGGAGTTAGAAAAGTTTCATTACGATAATAAAATCGTAAAAAAATTCCTTTACGCGACGATATTTTGGGGTGTGATAGGAATGGCAGTCGGTTTATTATTAGCCCTATTGTTTTTATTCCCAAACTTAACTGATGGTATTTCATGGTTGAGTTTTGGTCGTTTAAGACCACTGCATACCAATGCTGTCATTTTTGCGTTTGTCGGAAATGCCATTTTTGCTGGGGTTTATTACTCGACGCAACGTCTTCTTAAAGCGCGTATGTATAGTGATTTTTTGAGTAAACTTAATTTTTGGGGATGGCAAATAATTATTGTGGCTGCAGCAATTACGCTTCCTTTAGGCTATACGTCTACAAAGGAATACGCCGAATTAGAGTGGCCAATTGATATTGCAATTGCGATTGTTTGGATTGCTTTTGGGTGGAACTTAATCGGGACGATGATCAGACGCCGCCAACGTCATTTCTATGTGGCTATTTGGTTCTATTTAGCAACTTTTGTGACTGTCGCTGTTCTCCATATTTTTAATAACTTGGAATTACCTGTTAGCTTTATGAAGAGTTATTCTGTGTATGCAGGTGTTCAGGATGCTTTGGTGCAATGGTGGTATGGACATAATGCTGTGGCGTTTTTCTTGACAACGCCATTCTTAGGTTTGATGTATTATTTTGTGCCAAAAGCAGCAAACAGACCTGTTTATTCGTATAAACTATCGATTATTCACTTCTGGTCATTGATTTTTATTTATATCTGGGCTGGACCTCACCACTTACTGTATTCAGCATTACCAGAATGGGCACAAAGTTTAGGGACAGCTTTCTCAATTATGCTTTTGATGCCATCTTGGGGAGGTATGATCAACGGACTTTTAACGCTACGAGGTGCCTGGGATAAGGTGCGGACCGATCCTGTTTTGAAATTTATGGTTGTTGCTATTACAGGTTATGGGATGGCAACCTTTGAAGGACCGATGCTGTCCTTAAAGAACGTCAATGCGATTGCACACTTTACAGACTGGATTATTGCCCACGTTCACGTCGGTGCTTTAGCCTGGAATGGATTCTTGACCTTTGGTATGATTTATTGGCTTGTCCCACGATTATTTAAAACAAAATTATTCTCGACAGGACTTGCAAATGCTCACTTCTGGGTCGGAACCTTAGGGATTGTCCTTTATGCATTACCTCTTTATGTCGCAGGTTTTGTACAAGCTTCAATGTGGAAACAATTTAATCCAGATGGAACATTGGTTTATGGTAACTTCTTAGAAACTGTTACTGAAATTATGCCGATGTATGCCATGAGAGCCATTGGAGGTTCGCTTTATATTATTGGTGTGTTTATCATGATCTATAACGTCTTTAGAACTGTAAGAGCAGGCTCTGAGGTAGAAGATGAACTAGCAGAAGCACCAGCATTAAAGAAAATTTCAAAGGGTCGTTTAGCAGGAGAAGGATTCCACACATGGTTAGAGAGAAAACCAATACAGTTAGCTATTTTGGCAACTATTGCCATTCTGATTGGGGGAATTGTACAAATTGTCCCCACCCTTATGATAGACTCAAATGTCCCGACGATTTCAAGTGTCAAACCTTATTCCCCGCTCGAGCTTGAAGGACGAGATTTGTACATTCGGGAAGGATGTGTCAGTTGTCATTCTCAGCAGGTTAGGCCATTTAGATCAGAAGTAGAACGCTATGGTGAATATTCAAAAGGAGGTGAGTATGTTTATGATCATCCATTCTTGTGGGGAAGTAAACGAACAGGACCTGACTTGCATCGTATCGGTGGAAAATATTCTGATACATGGCATTTCAATCACATGTACAATCCGCAGAGTACCTCGTCCGGTTCAATCATGCCGAGTTACCAATGGATCATTGAAAGCGAACTTGACAAATCAATTACTGAAAGAAAATTGCGTGCAATGGTCAGTTTAGGTGTGCCGTATTCACTTGAAGAAATTGAAAATGCGCAGCAGCAAATGCTAGATCAAGGAAATGAGGTTTTTGAAAACCTTAAAACTGATCCTGACTTTGTCAAAAGTTATGAGGCTAGTAAAGAAAGAGCTGAAGCAAATGGAGAAGATTTTGTTGAAATGCAGAACCGTGAAATCGTTGCATTGATCGCATACTTACAGCGCTTAGGGACAGATATTAAAGTAGATGACTCTGAAGAAACGGAAGAAACAGCTTCTAATTAAAACTTAAAGCTATGTTGAAATTTATTAAAGAAAATTTAGATACAATAAAAGGGATTGAGGTATATCCAATTATTGCTTTACTCATCTTTTTTACATTTTTTGTAGGACTCTTTTGGTGGGTGATGACGTATAATAAGAAAAATATCAAGGCACTCAGTGAGCTGCCGTTAGACCTTAAAAACGAAAACGAATCATGATAAAAACTGCATCTATTTTAAGAATCATCGTTTTAGTAGGAATTGCCTTTTTGGGTGTTGAATTCCTGCTCGAAACCGAGCCCGGACAATGGGCAGTTATTGTGCATCCATATGCATGGGTATTCCTCGGATTAGTATTGCTTATCGCTATTGCTATAGAGGCTTCCATAGCAGCGCTTCATGCTATTTTGTATAAGACTTTATCAGAAGAAAATAAACTGCGTTTTCATGAATTAGAAGCGCATAAAAGTTCAAAGCTTGAAGAGAAAATGCAAGCTATCTTGAAAAAGATGACGCGTTCAAAATCTATAGAAAGAGAAGGCGAGATTGAGCTTGATCATGTTTACGATGGCATCCGAGAGCTGGATAACAAGCTTCCGCCATGGTGGGTTTATAGCTTTTATGCCAGTATTATTTTTGCTGTGATCTACATGATCAGATTCCACGTGTACAATGATTATACACAGGATGAAGAATACTTGATGGAGGTTGCTGAAGCTGAGCGTTCGATTGAAGAATACAAGCGGACAGCTAAAGATTTGATCAACTTTGAAACTGTTACTTTATTGACAGAGCAAAGTGATCTAGATGCTGGTAAAGGTGTTTATAATGCGAGTTGTGTTGCTTGTCATAAGCCAGACGGCGGTGGAGGAATTGGACCAAACCTGACGGATGAACACTGGATTTTAGGTGGTGGAATTAAAAATGTTTACAAAACAATTAGTGAGGGTGGCCGCTCTGGAAAAGGAATGGTGGCCTGGAAAAATGACTTGAAACCATTAGAAATGCAACAAGTCGCAAGTTATGTTATTAGCTTGTATGGCACATCGCCAGCAGAACCAAAAGATCCAGAAGGTGATATCAAATGGACACCTGAAGACAATTAAATTATTAAAAAATGAGCACCGATAACGAAGAGTTTAGAGATAGTATAGGGACTTTAACTGAAGATGGAGAAAGACAGTGGGTTTACCCGAAAAAACCTTCAGGTGCATTATATGATTACAGGAAATGGGTGAGCTACTTTTTGCTTACCTTTTTACTTGTTTCTCCTTTTATAAAAATTAATGGCAACCAGTTCTTGCTTTTTAATATCTTAGAACGGAAATTCAACATTTTTGGATTCCCATTCTGGCCACAAGACTTTTATCTTTTTGTCATTTCGATGATTATTGGTATCGTTTTTATAGCATTTTTTACGGTTGCTTTTGGGCGTGTTTTCTGTGGTTGGATTTGTCCGCAAACCATTTTTATGGAAATGGTTTTCAGACGTATTGAGTATGCTATTGAAGGCGATAGAGGTAAACAAATCCGCTTGGATAAGATGCCTTGGAAGCGTGATAAAATCATTAAGAAAGGAACGAAATGGATCATTTTCACATTGATATCCTTCATCATTGCCAATGTGTTTTTAGCCTATTTGATTTCGAGTGATGAGCTGTTCAAGTATATGAAAAATGGTCCGCTTAATCACTTAGCGACTTTTGTTCCATTACTTATTTTTACTGCAGTTTTCTATTTTGTATTTGCATGGTTCAGAGAGCAAGTCTGTATCATTGCTTGTCCTTATGGAAGATTACAAGGCGTTCTTTTAGATAAAAAATCAATTGTTGTTGCCTATGATCACAAAAGAGGTGAGGCTGAAAATGGACGTAAGAAGTTTAGAAAAAATGAAGATCGTGCGGCTTTAGGCCATGGCGATTGTATTGACTGTAACCAGTGTGTGCAAGTCTGTCCGACAGGTATAGATATCCGAAATGGAACGCAACTCGAGTGTGTCAATTGTACAGCTTGTATTGATGCCTGTGATGAAATTATGGATCGTGTTGATTTACCACGCGGCTTGATACGCTTTGAGAGTGAAGAAAATATTGAGGAGAAAAAACCTTTTGTTTTCAGCACACGTATGAAAGCTTATTCAGCAGTCTTGACAATTTTAACCGGACTTCTGATTGCGATGCTTTTTATCCGATCAAGTGTTGAAGCCAAAGTATTACGCTTGCCAGGTCAACTTTATGAAACACAAAAGAATGGCAACATCAGTAATGTCTTTACCTATAAGTTGATTAATAAAACAACACATAACATTGATAGTGTCCAGTTTAAACTGTTGTCACATGACGGGAAATTAAAGCTCGTTAAAGGGTCTGATTTCACGGTGCCTAAACAAGGCTTATCAGAAGGAACCTTGTTTATTGAGATTCCTTCAAATGTGATAGAAAGTGAAGAGAATGGTATTGAAATTGGCGTGTACAGTAAAGGTGAATTGATCGATAAAACAACGGCTAACTTTATGGGGCCACGTACTTTTAAATAAGCATCCTTATATAATTTAAAAAAATCTTTTAAGAATTTATCTGGTCTTTACCTCTCATCACATTGCGGAATTTAGACAACTGATTTTTCAGAATTGTATTTTATTCTGAATTGAAATTAGAAATAAAGCTTGAGGTTTTAAGACAGTTTTTTGTATAATAAGGCAATCAATATGACAAGCGTCATAGATAAAA
>JAKDUG010000026.1 GCA_030457805.1 Psychroflexus sp. | reverse complement strand
TTGGTATTTTTGCTTAAAACAATTTATAAAATCTATTAAATCTTTATTATACTTTGCATAACCTCCAAAATTATATTGTGCTTCTAACGTGTAATTTTGACGTTGCGTATATTTTTGAATTTCATTTTTAAAAAAATCACCTTTTAAAGCAGGAAAGCCTAACAAATGTTGATGAGGTTCTGATGATTTTAATAAACCAACAAATGTCCCTGAAGTTCCTAAAGCACAGGCGATGTAATCAAATTGTTTATCTTCTTCTGTAAGAATTTCCTGACAACCCAAAATTGCTTTTTCATTTGTACCACCTTCAGGAATCACAAGTAAATCAAAATCTTCTAAAAGCTTTTGCAACAAAGGCATTTCATCTTTCAACCGATAATCCTGTCGTGATACAAAATAAAGCTTCATGCCAGCCTCATTTGCAGTTCTTAAAGTTTCATTTTGACACAAAGTTTTTTCTAAATCGACTCCCAATTCATCACCACGAATCACACCTATACAATTTAAGTTTAACATTTCACAGGCTTTTGCCGTCGCCAGAATATGATTTGAAAAAGCACCACCAAAAGTCAACACAGTCTGATTTTTACGAACATCAATTAAATTATATTTCAGTTTTCGAAACTTATTTCCAGAGACTTCTGGATGAATTTGATCTTCGCGTTTTAAGTAAATTTCAACACCTTTATACTTCTCTATGAAAAGGTTGTCAGAAATTGGTGTATTTTTAAAGAAATTTGTGATAGGGTTATTTTTTTAGTTTCAATAATTTATAATTTCACCACAAAATTACATGCAAAATCCAAATAAACATTTGATTTTGTAAATTTGTCTATGAGCTTTTTTAAAAAAAGAATTCCACCTGAAGAAGGCGATTATTATTTAACGCCTGAAGGCTATCGTTGCTTTACAGAACAATACCACCTCAAACGCGGTTATTGCTGTAAAAGCGGATGTAGACATTGTCCATACGGATTTGATAAAAACACACAATAACAGCATATAGATATGACATTTTTTGAAGAAATTTTAGAAGGAATCCCAACTGAACTCCCTGAGAAACAACCCATAAACGCCTCGACTAATCACGCCCCAAAGCGTAAAAAAATTCTAACAGCTGATGAAGAGAAGTTAGCTTTAAGAAATGCATTGCGTTATTTTGAGCCCAAGCATCACGCTGTTTTAGCCCGTGAATTCAAAGAAGAACTCGAGCAATACGGACGCATTTACATGTACCGCTTTATGCCCAAACACAAAATACATGCGCGACCTATTGCCGATTATCCAGGAAAAAGCATACAAGCAAAAGCCATCATGCTGATGATCCAGAACAATTTGGATCACGCGGTCGCGCAACACCCAGATGAACTCATCACTTACGGAGGGAACGGTGCAGTTTTTCAAAATTGGGCACAATACAGACTCACGATGAAGTATCTGGCAGAAATGACAGACGAACAAACTCTAGCCATGTATTCAGGACATCCAATGGGTTTATTCCCATCACATGAAACGGCACCTCGCGTTGTTGTGACAAACGGAATGGTGATTCCTAATTATTCAAAACCTGATCATTGGGAGAAATTCAATGCGCTTGGCGTTTCTCAATACGGACAAATGACAGCAGGCAGTTTTATGTATATTGGCCCACAGGGGATTGTCCATGGCACAACAATTACTGTTTTAAACGGATTCAGAAAAATTAATAAACCCCCAAAAGGCAGCCTTTTTGTGACAGCTGGTCTTGGCGGAATGAGCGGTGCTCAGCCGAAAGCAGGAAACATTGCTGGTTGTATCACAGTTTGTGCAGAAGTCAATCCGAAAGCGACACAAGTCCGCCACGAACAAAACTGGATTGATGAAGTTATCGAGGATACTGATACACTTGTCAATCGCGTGCGCGAAGCCAAAGAAAAAGGCGAAGTCGTTTCGATTGCCTACCAAGGAAATATTGTTGATGTTTGGGAAGCTTTTGATGAAGAGAATATCAAAATTGATTTAGGAAGTGACCAAACATCCTTACACAACCCATGGGCTGGCGGCTACTACCCTGCTGGCCTAAGCTACGAAGAAGCGAATGAACTCATGGCTAAAGACCCTGAAGAATTCAAAGATAAAGTGCAGGAAAGCCTCAGACGCCAAACAGATGCCATCAATAAACACACAGAAAAAGGAACTTATTTCTTTGATTATGGAAACGCATTCTTATTAGAAGCATCTCGCGCTGGCGCTAAGATATACAAAAACAATAATGGTCAGTTTATCAGTAAAGATGAACTCAAAAACCCTGACGCACCTTTTGTATATCCTAGTTATGTTCAGGACATCATGGGCCCGATGTGTTTTGATTATGGTTTTGGTCCTTTCCGTTGGGTTTGTGCCTCTGGGAAGGCTGAAGACTTAGACAAAACAGATGTCATAGCAACTGAGATTCTGGAAGACCTCAAAACGAAAGCAACAGATGATATCAAACAGCAAATGCAAGATAATATCACCTGGATTAAAGGAGCAAAAGAAAATAAATTGGTTGTTGGCTCACAGGCTAGAATCCTATATGCCGATGCCGTCGGACGAATCAAAATTGCAGAAGCCTTCAATAAAGCCATTGAAAAAGGTGAAATTGGAGAAGTTATTCTTGGCCGTGATCACCATGATGTCTCTGGAACAGATTCGCCTTACCGCGAAACATCAAATATCTATGATGGAAGCCAATTTACGGCAGATATGGCTATTCAAAATGTCATAGGCGACAGCTTCAGAGGTGCGACTTGGGTCAGCATTCACAACGGTGGTGGCGTTGGTTGGGGTGAAGTGATCAATGGTGGTTTTGGTATGATACTTGATGGTACTAAGGTGTCAGAGACAAAGCTAAAATCCATGTTGCACTGGGATGTAAACAATGGAATTTCCAGACGAAGTTGGGCGCGCAATCAAGGTGCTGTTGATAGTATTAAACGCGCCATGGAAACTGAACCTCAACTGAAAGTAACGCTTCCAAATTTTGTTGATGACGCCATTATTAACTCTTAAAAAACAAACGTCATGAAAGCGCTAAAATTACTCGGACTATTTACTTTTATTGCTCTTCTTTCCGCGTGTAGCAGTGTTAAAGTTGCTACGGATTACGATAAAGAAGTGGATTTTGAAACTTACGAAAGTTTTGCTTTTTATAAACCTGGTATTGATGAAGCAAAAATCTCTGACCTTGACAAAAAAAGAATCTTAAGAGCAATAGACCTTGAATTGACTGCCGAAGGTTTTACGAAAACTGAGGAACCTGATTTTCTGATCAGTATTTTTACAGAATCACGTGAAGAAATCAATGTGTACCAAAATAATTATGGCTATACATGGGGTTGGAGTCCTTATTATTACGGACACCAACACAATACCGTGACAAGCAATACTGAAGGCACGCTTTATATCGATGTGATTGATACTGAAACAAATCAGCTTATTTGGCAAGGAATGGGGTCAGGTTTTTTGGAATCTGATATCGATAAAAAAAACGAACGTATCAACGAAATCGTGCATGAAATTATCGCGCAATTCCCACCTCAAGAAAAAGATGAAAAATAAAATAATAGCTAAATAAAAAGACCGTCTTAAATTAAGTTTTGAGGCGGTCTTTTTGTTTTAAAGCTAGATATGAGATAAACCTACATGATCTCAACATCAAAAATTAAAATAGAGTTTGCTGGAATAACGCCTGGAATTTCACGTTCGCCATAAGCGAGATGTGGTGGAATCACAAATTGAGCTTTCGCTCCTTTTGACAGCAATTGCAAACCTTCATCCCAACCTGAAATCACTTGCCCCTGTCCTAAAACAAAATTGATAGGCTGATTTCTTTGTAAAGACGAATCAAAAACTTGACCATCACTTAACTTTCCTGTGTAATGAATATCCACAGATTTGCCAGCCTGAAGCTTTTCACCAGAACCTTCTTCAAGCACTTTATAATGCAATCCTGATTCGGTTTTACTAAAGTCTGCATCGACTAAATTATTCGTTTTATCTTCAATAGCAGCTATTTCTTCCGCCTCTCTTTCCGCTTTAGACGCATTAAAACTTTTAAAAGTCTGTGCCGCTTCAAAAGCTTCAGCTCGATCTCCTTTTCTGATGATTTCAAGCGTTTTTATTTTATCGCCTTGCTGAATTTCATCTACGATATCCTGACCTTCAATAACATATCCGAAAATCGTATGTTTACCATCCAACCAAGGCGTTTCATTATGCGTGATAAAAAACTGGCTCCCATTTGTGCCAGGCCCCGCATTAGCCATTGACAACACACCAGGTCTGTTATGTTTTAAATCGGCGTGAAACTCATCCTCAAAATTATACCCTGGACCTCCAGTTCCATTTCCTAAAGGATCACCACCTTGAACCATAAAGTCTTGAATAACGCGGTGAAATTTTAAGCCATCATAATATGGCTCACCAAAATCCTTGGCTTCATTTTCAAGCTGTCCCTCAGCCAAACCAACAAAGTTAGCGACCGTTCCTGGTGTTTGATCAGGCGTAAGTTCAATGAGAATATCACCTTTTGTCGTTTTAAAATTAGCGTATAATCCTTCTTTCATTTTTATTGTTTTATGCAATTGAGTTATTAATCATTGTTATTATTCGGTTGTAATCTTGGCGCTTATTGACAAAATCAATGTCAGCCATATCAATGAGCTTCGCCGTCAAATCAAGTTGATTTTTAATAAAATATAAATAGCCATGATTGATTTTTTCGAGATAATCAGGCGCAATATTTTGTTCGTAATCTCGGCCGCGCTTTTTAATGTTTTCTAACAGTTGTGCCGTATTTTGATATAAATACACATACAAATCTGGCTTTGGCACCTCACTGTGCATAACTTTAAATATTTTTCTGTACAAATTAAATTCGTCATTTTCTAAAGTCACTTTTGCAAAAATCAATGATTTATGCACATCATAATCAGCCACAACAAAATCACGAAACAAATCAAACTGAGAAATATCATCTAAGATTTGTTGATGACGATCTGCTAAAAAAGACATTTCTAAAGGAAAGGCATAACGCTTTTGATCTTTATAAAATTGAGGTAAGAAAGCATTATCCTTAAAGCGTTCTAAAATCAGTTTGGCATTAAAGTCCTCAGAAATCATTGTTGACAAACTGGTTTTTCCCGAGCCTATATTTCCTTCAATCGCCAGAAAATTAAGCCGTTTCAAGCGATTGTATTGCGGAGATATGGAAGCTGGACTCTCTTTAAGCTGAGAATCATCGCTGGTTTGCGCTTTCAAATCACGGATTTTGGATTTTAAAACCGGGTGTTCAAAACCAGGAATCAAATCAACGAGCGGATATAATACAAATTTACGCTCGGCTAAACGCGGATGTGGGATTTGCAAACTAGGCGTTTCGATATGTTCATTTTCATAAAAAATAATGTCCAAATCAATTGGTCGATCTGTGTACACATTGCCCTTGCGTTTTCTCCCCATTGCGAGCTCAATAGACAATAATTTTTTCATTAAATCCGCAGCCGTAAAACGGGTGCGAACTTCTAAACAGGCATTCAAAAAATGAGCGCCCTCAAACCCCCAAGCAGGCGTCTCATAAACTTTTGAAACGCGAAGAACATCACCAATATGCGTATATATTTCTGAAATTGCTTCTTGCAAATAGTCAAGCCTATCCCCTTGATTGCTACCTATAGCAATATAAGTTAATTGATTTTTATTCAAAAGTTAAGAAAAATTTAGTACAAAAGGCTGAACAAATTTTTATTTTGCCTCAGTTGTAATTAATATCTTTATTTTTGCCGCAAAGGTAAACATCAACTCCAAAACTATTGACCCTAAAACAAAAACTTTCTGCCGACCGCTTGTACTTAATTTTAGCTGCACTTTTCATATCCTCATTGGTCGCTTCAAATTTAATTTTCCAAAAATTCTTTCAATATGATTTTTTTGGCTTGTACACCTTTGAGATTTCTGTTGGTATTCTTCCCTATCCTATCACTTTTTTAATCACAGATACAATTAGTGAGATTTATGGAAAACGCAAAGCAAATCAGGTGGTGACAGCAGGTATTTTTGCTTCTGTTTTTTCACTTTTGATTGTTCTTGTTTCGGATGCTGTTACTGCAACGGAATGGAGCCCAATTGGCGATGACACATTTCACAGGGTTTTTGGCGCCACAGGAATTGCTATTCTAGCCTCCATGGCATCCTATATTTTAGCGCAGTATGTTGACATTTATTTATTCCATTTCTGGAAACGGCTAACGAAAGGAAAGCACCTATGGCTGCGCAATAACTTTTCAACCTTTACATCACAGTTTGTCGATACATTTACCGTTTTGTTCTTACTTTCACTCTTTGGTAAAATAGATTGGTCATTATTTGGGACTTTACTCCTCAGCGGATTTTTATTTAAGGCCATTATTGCTGCATTGGATACACCTTTCTTATATTTAATTGTTTATTTGTTTAAAAAGAAATTTAACCTGGAAGCTCATGAAGAATTGAGTTTCGAAATCGAAGAAAAATAAAGTTTATCATGAAAAAATTTCTCAAAATTTTAGGCGTCATTATACTCGTATTGATCGCCGCTTTAATACTAACCCCTATTATTTTTGAAGATCAGATAGAATCTGAACTCAAAAAAGTAATCAATAAAAATGTCAATGCGACTGTGGATTGGGACGAATTAGATTTAAGCCTATTCCGCAGTTTCCCTGATGCCAGCTTACAATTGACAGATCTTAAGGTGATCAACAAAGCACCTTTTGAAGGTGATACTTTAGTGAATAGTAAAGAAATAAATCTAAATTTAGGCTTACTTCAACTCTTAAAATCTGATCCTATTAAGATTGATAATATTTCAATCGATGGCGCGCTCATCAGTGTTAAGGTCAAAGAAGATGGCACTGCAAATTATGACATTGCAAAAGACACAGGTAAAGTAACTGAAACAGAAACTTCGGATGAACCTAGTGAAATGGAATTGGCGCTTCAGTCTTACGCCATTACCAATTCGACGATTATTTACGATGATCAATCCGCTAAGACTTATCTGAAATTAACTGATTTTGAGCATAAAGGTAGCGGCGATCTTGAAGCCAGCAAAACTACCTTACAAACGCAGACAAACTCTTTAGTTACTTTTATTTTTGACGATGTTGAATACTTGAGTGACAACACGATTGACCTCGCTGCAGATTTAGAAATGGATTTTGATCAAATGAAATTTAGTTTTCTAGAAAACAAAGTGATGATCAATCAATTGCCTTTAAACTTTGAAGGATATGTTCAAATGTTTGATGAATATCAAGATATTAATGTCAGCTTCAGCACGCCAACTTCAAGCTTTAAAAACTTTCTGGGTTTAGTTCCTAAAGCTTATGCTGGCAGTCTTGAAGGCGTTGACACTTCAGGTGATTTTGAATTGAAGGGTTCAATTAAAGGCCGCGTTGATGATGACAACATCCCACATATCAATATCAAAGGATTTAGTGAAAACGCAAAAGTAAAATATGCTGACCTCCCAAAATCTATCGATAATATTCATGTCAATGTTGAAATTATCAATGACACAGGAAAAGTTGAAGACACTTATATCGATATCAAAAAGATGGCCTTTAATATTGCCCAAGATTACTTCAAAGGACAACTCAAGGTCAGTGATTTAATGAATGACATGATTGTTGATTTTGATGTGGATGGCAATATCAACCTTGCCAATATTGAGCAAGCTTACCCTGTTGATATTGAACAAGATCTAAATGGCCTGCTCAAAATGCAATTGGCAGGACGTGCAAACGTAGAGCAAGTCAGTCAAGAGAATTACCGCAATCTCGATATCAATGGCCGTGTATCTCTGAATAATTTCAATTACACAGATGAAGCATTTCCTCATGAATTAAAAATCAATAAGACAGCAATTCAGTTTACCAAAAATCAAATTAGGCTTCAAAACTTAGACCTGACAACTGGCCAAAGTGATCTGAATGCAAAAGGTGAACTCAAGAATTTGATTGCTTTTGTTTTCTCAAAAGGCGAACTTGAAGGCCACTTCAGCGCAAAGTCTAACAACTTTGTTGTCAGTGATTTCCTCGTGGAATCAACTGAAGAAGAGCAAGCAGAAAGCGAAAACAAAAAAGAGGCTGATAAGCCTAGTTTGACTGCTAATAATTCGAAAGCAGCCTTTAAAATTCCTGACTTTTTAAACATCACTTTGAATTTTGATGCAAAAAAAGTGAATTATGACAACATCAACCTCAACAATGTGAAAGGCGCTTTGAGCATTAAAAATGAGGGCGTCAACTTAGAAAAAGTCAATGCTGATATTTTTGGAGGAAAAATCTTTTTGGATGGTTTAGTTTCCACGAAAAACGATCAACCTAACTTTGATGTGAAGCTAAACTTGGACTTAATCGACATCAAAAATACATTTGAAGGCTTAGACATTTTACAAAACATAGCGCCAATTGCTGAAGCTTTGACAGGACAAATGAACCTAAAATTCAACTTCAATGGCCTGATCAATAAAGATTTAAGTTTAGCACTCAACACACTAAAAGGTCAGCTCGGCGCCGACATTCTCAATGCTGAGATCCATACAGAACAATCAAAATTAATTAGTGGCCTCTCAAGTAAATTAGAAAACGTGAACCTGAGTAGCAAAAAACTAAAAGATCTCAGTGCTTTATTAAAGTTTGAGGATGGTAAAATTATCACACAACCATTTGACTTCAATATTGAAGATATCAGAGTGAACGTAAAAGGTGAACAAGGTTTTGATAAAAGCATCAATTACAATCTTGACCTAGATATACCTGCTAAATATTTAGGTAAAAAATTAGGCGGACAAATCGCCAAATTGAGTGGTCAGGATTTAAAAGATTTCAAAATCGATTTACCAATCAGTCTCGCAGGACAATACAACAGTCCAAAAATTAAGCTCAACATGAAAACAGCTATCAATGACTTGAAAGATCAAATCATTGAAGAGCAGAAAGGAAAGCTTAAGGACAAAGCAAAAGACAAGATCCAAGACCTGTTTGGCGGCCGTAATAATAAGGACAAAGACAGTACGCAAACAACCCAAGACTCAACGCGAACAAAAACAAAGGAAGAGAAAAAAGAAGAATCAAGAAAAGAGACTAAAGACAAAGTAAAAGGTGCGCTAGAAGGACTGTTCGGGAAAAAGGATAAAGATAAAGAAGAAAAAAATGAAAATTAAAGATGCAAATACTTTAAAGTAAGATAATTATTTCTAAATTTGCAAACCAATAAAAGATAAAAAACGATTTAATATATTTTCATATGCTAGTAGTTAAAGTTAAAGACGGTGAAAAAATAGAGCGCGCTTTAAAAAGATTAAAAAGAAAATTTCGCGATACCAAAGTATTACAAACGCTTCGTAACAAGAAAGAGTTTACAAAACCTTCAGTTGCTAAAAGACAGCAAATGAAAAAAGCGGAGTACATTCAGTCTTTAAGAGAGAAAGAAAACTTATAGGAAGTTCGCTTCTTACACTATAAAAAAAGGCTTCATTTACTTGAAGCCTTTTTCTATTTGTGATAGGTGCCAATATTAATGCAGCTCTAGGTCAACCACAAAACCTTCATTATTTCTGACATTAAAAACTGTATTATCTTCAAAGATGAAGTACTGCCCTTTGATTCCCACAAGCTTCCCCTTATAACTCTCCTGCTTACTTAAATTCAGACTTTTAAGTTTCTTAGGATAAGACAACACAGGAAAATTAATTTCAGTTTCTTGATTATCTTCTATAAAGTAGGCCTTGGCTTCCTCAGGAATAAATTCTTTCAATTGGTTTTTAATATCCACTAAGTTTTTATCCTGAATTTCATTTTTCAGCATTGTTCGCCAATTCGTTTTATCGGCGACATGAGCCTTTAGAGCCACTTCTGTAATACCAGCTAAATAACGATTTGGCACCTCAACAACTTCTATTGCTTCATGTGCTCCTTGATCAATCCAACGCGTTGGGACTTGCGTTTTGCGGGTCACGCCAACTTTCACGTCACTAGAGTTTGCCAAGTAAACAATATGCGGCTGCAATTGTACACTTTTCTCATATGCTAAATCCCGATCTTCTTGATCCAAATGCGCCGTACTCAACTCGGGTTTCATAATCCAATCCCCGACTTTAGCTGAGGCCTGAAAGCAATCATAACAAAATCCCTGGCGAAATATTTTTTTGGGCAGATGACAATTTAAACATTCATATTTCACAAAATAAATAGCAATTTCTCGATCGAGAAGTTGATTCATGTGAAGAATATCTGTGCCCATGTCTAAGAAGTAATTCACCTCTTCACCCAAGGAGGTTCTCATTTTCTTGAGAACAGAACGATATATCATATTTTTTATATTTAATTAATGTGTTATCCAGAATGATTTCTTACTTTAGAATCGAAGTTATAAAGATAGAATAATTCATGCCAATTCCCATTGTTAACTCAATCGCATCCTGGATTTTAAAAAAGCGAATCCATCAAATGGAGCTTTTTACAAAATACCCTAACGAGGTTCAAACAGAATTGTTAACTGACCTCATTCAGCTCGCTAAAAACACCGAAATCGGTAAAAAATACGATTTTAAGTCTATCAAAAATTACACTGATTTTGCGATGCGTGTTCCACTGACATCTTATGAAGATTTAGAAGAAACGATTCAGCGCAGTAGAAATGGTGAAAGCAATATTATTTGGCCAACGCCAATCAAAATGTTTGCTAAATCTAGCGGGACAACCAGTTCAAAAAGTAAATTTATTCCTGTCAGTCAAGAGTCATTAGAAGACTGCCATTATGCAGCTGGGAAAGATATATTATGCATGTATCTCAACAACAACGAAAATGCAAAACTATTTACAGGCAAAAGTTTACGACTCGGTGGCAGCAAAGAAATCTACAAAGACAAAGACACATCTTACGGAGACTTATCCGCTTTACTCATAGACAATATGCCTTTTTGGGCCAACTATAGCAGTACACCTAGTAATGAAATTTCGTTGATGAGTGATTGGGACACCAAAATGGAGGCGATCGTTAATGAAACGATTAAAGAAAACGTGACAAGTTTAGCCGGTGTTCCTTCGTGGATGCTTGTGCTCCTCAATGATGTTTTAGATAAAACACAAAAAACACACATCAGTGAAGTCTGGCCAGAACTGGAGGTTTACTTCCATGGCGGCGTTAGTTTTGAGCCTTATCGATCTCAATACGATGCAATTATTAAAAAAGAAAGCTTTAGGTATTACGAGATTTACAATGCTTCTGAAGGTTTTTTTGCAGCACAAGACCTCAACAACTCTAAGGACTTACTTCTTATGCTTGATTACGGTATCTTTTATGAGTTCATCCCGATGGAGACTTACGGGACACCAGAAGAAAAAATCATTCCGCTCAGTGAAGTTGAAATTTATAAAAACTACGCCATTGTCATCACTACAAATGCGGGCTTATGGCGCTATAAAATTGGAGATACTGTTAAGTTTACTTCTATCGATCCATACAGAATTCGAGTGACCGGCAGAACCAAACACCACATCAATGCTTTTGGTGAGGAGTTAATTATTGAAAATGCTGTGGAGGCTATTCGTAAAACCACAGAAGCTACACAAATTGAGATTGTTGAATTTACGGCAGCACCTGTTTTTATGCAAGGGAAATCTAAAGGCGCTCACGAATGGATCATTGAATTCAGAAAAAACCCTGATGATATAGAGCTTTTCAGATCCATCCTCGACGAAAATTTACAAAGTGTCAATAGTGATTACGAAGCAAAACGTTATAATAACATGACACTGAACAAATTAAAGCTACATGTAGCAAAACCGCAACTTTTTCACGAGTGGCTACGTCAGAATAACAAACTCGGTGGACAGCATAAAATCCCACGTTTATCAAACAAACGTGACTACTTAGAAGAGCTTTTAAGAATCAATCAACAGATATAAAGCCATATTTCACAGAGACTCTCCTGTAGAATAAAAATCGGCTAAACAAAAAGACATCGGCTTTTAAGGCATGGATAATTCGGTTATCTTTGCAAGCCAAATAAAAAGACTATGGATATCACACAAAGCATTGAAAATTCAGTAAAGAATTACCTTCAAGAAAACTATCAAGTGCATGTTGACAACTTTGAGTTTCAGCAAACGCGGAAAGAATTTGAAGGCGACAGAACCCTTGTGGTTTTTCCATTGCTCAGATACGTCAAAACCAATCCAGTCAAACTCGGCGAAGAGCTCGGTGCACATTTGGTAGAAGACCTTGAGCAAATCATTGCTTTTAATGTGATCAAAGGCTTTTTAAACTTGAGCTTTTCAGATTCATTTTTTGTGAACCAATTAGAGGAGATTATCAAAACTTCAGACTTTGGCACACAGAAAAAGAATGAAGATTCAGATAAGATTATGGTAGAATTTTCGTCTCCAAACACCAACAAACCTTTGCATTTAGGTCATGTTAGAAATAATTTGTTAGGACATTCAGTCTCAGAAATTCTCAAGGCTACTGGCAAAGAGATTTTTAAAACACAAATCATCAATGATCGCGGCATTCATATCTGTAAATCAATGTTGGCATGGCAAAAATTTGGCGAAGGAGAAACACCTCAATCAACACAAATGAAAGGTGATCATTTTGTCGGTAAATACTATGTCATTTTTGATCAGAAATACAAAGAAGAAATCAAGCAACTTCAAGAAGACGGTCATTCTGAAGAAGAAGCAAAAAAGGAAGCGCCGCTATTGAAAGATGCACAAAAACTTCTCAAAAAATGGGAAGAAAACGATGCAGAAACAGTGGCACTTTGGGAGAAAATGAACACTTGGGTTTACAAAGGTTTCGAAACAACCTATGCCAATCTCGGTGTTGATTTTGATAAAAATTATTACGAAAGTGAAACCTATATATTAGGAAAAGAATTTGTTCTTAAAGGTTTAGAAGACGGCATTTTTTATAAAAAAGAAGATGGCAGTATTTGGGTTGACCTTTCTGATGAGGGGCTTGATGAAAAACTACTTTTAAGATCAGATGGCACTTCTGTTTATATGACGCAAGATATCGGAACGGCTATTCAGCGTGTCAAGGATTTTCAGATCAACGGTTTGGTTTACACTGTTGGTAATGAGCAAGATTATCATTTTAAAGTCTTGTTTTTAATTCTCAAAAAATTAGGCTTCAGTTGGGCAGAACATCTTTACCATTTAAGTTATGGCATGGTTGAGCTTCCTGATGGAAAAATGAAAAGTCGTGAAGGGACAGTTGTGGATGCCGACCAACTGATCGAAGAAATGATAAACTCGGCACAAGAGATTGCAGAGGAATTGGGCAAGATTGACGATTTGGCTACAAATGAAAAACAGAACCTTTACAATGCCATTGGCAAGGGCGCTTTAAAATACTTTATTCTCAAAGTAGACCCGCGTAAAAACATGCTTTTTGACCCAAAAGAGTCCATCGATTTTCAAGGCAACACAGGACCTTTCATTCAATACACCCATGCGAGAATCCAATCGCTTAAGCGCAAAGCAAACCTAGCTGATTTGTCTGTTGCGCAATACACAAGCGCTTTAAATATTAAGGAAAAGGATATCATCAAACATTTAATGAAGCTCCCTGCAACGCTTACACAAGCAGGTGAGGAATTAAACCCAGCCCTCATTTGCAACTACACTTATGATTTGGTGAAGCTGTTTAATTCTTTTTACCAAAACTCTCCGATCATTACAAAAAAAGAGGAGATCACGCAATTCAGAATTTCTATTGCTAATCAAGTTGCAAAAGCAATTGCATTAAACTTAAGCTTACTCGGTATAGAAAGTCCACAACGCATGTAGGTAAAGTCTTAGAAAACAATTCCAAAAGGAATGTATTTAAAATGCATTCCTTTTTTAATGAAATAAAGCTATATTTATAAAGCTTGAAATAACCAACCCCTTTTAATTATGAAAAAAATAGTTCTTATCTTATGTCTCTTTTACTCAGGCATTGCATTTAGTCAAATCAATATTTCAAATGCAAAACAAGACAATTGGCGATTGGGTGGAAATGTTGGGATGAGCTTTGGCAGTGATGATTATTTCGGTTTTGCTATTTCTCCAAGTTTAGGCTACAAGATTACTGAAGATCTTGAAGGCGGTCTTACGGTAGGTTACCGTTATTCCAACTGGCGCGATTCCAAAAGAAATATGTTCAACGCAGGACCCTATCTCAATTACTACACGTTGAATTCGATATTCGTAAGAGCACATTACGAGCATTACACTGGAACCCGAAAGTTTAAAGAAACTTCCCTTACCCGTAGTTTTGATGAAAACGCATTGTGGATTGGTGCCGGATTTAGAAGTGGTGGAAAGGTTAAGGTTTATGCAGGTATGATGTACAATGTCCTTTACGAAAAAGATGATAGCATGTTTGCCAATGGTATTCGTCCTATTGTTGGTGTGAGTTTTGGTATTTAATAGTTGAAGTTATTTCTCATGTATTCTTATTTTTTTAGGGACTAGATTGCTATGAAGTCGCTTTCTTAACTAGCAAAACCATTAATACTTTTAAAATAAAGACAGTCATATTTCATTTTAAATCAACTCACAAAAGTTACGATAGTGACAAGAATTGTCCATAAACTGATGCCATTAATAAACAACAATTCCGTTGCGCCATTAATTCCATTTTTCAAAATAGAAAGCACAACAGAAAAGACAGTTATCCCGATGATGACCATTCCTGAAATCCCAAGAAATTTCATTTCGGGCATGATAATAACTTGAAAAGTAATAATGAGCGCTGGCAGTGATAGAAACACCACTACAGACAATAGATTATGAAGTATCCGCTGAATGGATGGTGCTAAACTTTTTAGACTTAAAGGCCTTAAATTATGCGGTACAAATGCCAACAATGCAAGCGATATAAAACCCAGGTCTATTGACTGCATCAACTGATCATACTGACCGAGATCATAATACAGGGTCAATATCCAAAAGAAAACATAAGTCAGAATAGCCGTGGTAAGTAACAGCCATTTATACCCCTTGACGAATTTTTTCCCATAAAGATCTCTATTACTAAAGAAGCTAAGCGTCTTATTTTGTAAATCAAAATTGACATACTTCAATGCCTTCCTTACAAAGTAAGGCAGTAAGCTGGCATGTACAAAACCGATGAGCAATATGCCGAGTTTAATCCATATCATGCTGAAAAGATAAGTGTTATTTTATATTGAAGCAATGCATTTGAAATCAGTGTTCAGTAAAAGACTACGATCTACCTATCAAAAAACTAATTGTACCAAACTGGCTCTGGTTTCCCCAACTCAAAACCGTGTAAACCGTCATCCCCAAGATTAATAGCATGCGTATTAATTATATGATCACCTCGGCCTGGAATACTCGGGTAGTAAGAGAGAGATAACCGGATTGAATTAAAGACTAAATACTCATTCCTCAAAATGACACCAACACTAAAAGACGAATATAATTTACCATTAATAACAGGTTTTTCCTTATCGCTCAGCATGGCAGTATTGATATTTAAGTAAGGATTAAACCTAAACCCTATAAAGCTCCAAGGTGTATAAAATTGAGTTTGAAGGGAAAGCACATATTTTGAAGTTCCTAATAAATTACTATCAAAACCAGGGATCCCAATACTATTTTCTCGCTCTTCTTGATTCCCATAAAAACCTCTAAAATCATTTGTTTCATCAATAGTCAATCGGTCTCCAATAGAGTTTAAACGGTTTTTTCCTATGATAAATTGGGGTTTGATAAACTGACGCATTCTCCACTCTCCCCCCAAACTTATTAAATTAGTAAAGTAATTAACACTCAAGGAATAGGCTGTTTGTTCGGCTTTTGATTTATTAAAGAATGTTCCAAACTCTAAACTCGTGCTTAAATACCCCCAATCAAAGTAATTCCCATGTGCTATTTTTGCACCTAAATACAATCTGTTTTGTTTATTTTTATATTGATTCCCCGCAGTAATTGCATAAACATCGCCAATAGGAACGTTTTCTGTCACACCATCATCTCTAAAGATATAGCTGTCTTCGACAAACTGTCTTGATGAAATCCCCAGGCTTCCTAAATAAAATGTTTCGCTAGAAAAAAAATTGATATCGTCAAACGCCCTGCTGGGTCTCTCTCTGTAATCAATATGCAGGAATCTAAAAGAAGTAATAATATTTGCGGCTCTTTCTCTTTCTGATTGCCCTTTAAACAAATGAAAGGAATAGCCAGCCCAAATATCTTGCGATCTATATCTAAACCGCAGTGGATCATCAAGTTCTATATCCGCACCAGGCAACATTACTTTTCTGAATTGCTCATCCAAATAAATACCTGCAGCCCACCGGGTATAAGGTGAAAAAAATGAGCGCCCTATATTAAAACGTTTTCTATAAGCCCCATCAAGGTCTTCTCTATAACCGAGTGTAGAAGTGATATAAGTATTTTTATAATTGGGTATTGTGTAGAGCAGTTCGCTCGCTAGTTTACCATCACTAAACCGATTCCTGACCCCTACTTTTAATTGATGGCCATACCCTAAATAGTTTTGCTCTTTTAATTGGAGTCGCATTTTGGAATCAGAAAAAGAACCATGCGGCACCAAACTCCAAGAGTCTAAAGTTGAGATCACGACATCGACGGAGTCTGAGCTTTCATCAACAGGCTTTACTGTAATTTCAACATCTCTTATGAATCTTTGTTTCCTTATTAAACGCTCTGATTCCTTTAACTTCAGGCTATCCAAAGGTTTATTCTTTTTAATGATCAGATAGTTCTTAATAGCAAAGTCTTTAGATTTAATATGTATCTTATTACCTGTTCGTTCGAGCCAATTACGTTCAGTTTTTGTAGAGTCTGTAAATGAAAACCCAAAAGGATCGTGGCTGTCCACCTTTATTTGTCGAATAATTTTACCTTCAAAAGGTGTATAATTTTGCTTTGGTCTCCTTGTGGTTTTTCCCTTAGATTTATTTTGGGACCTAAAAACTAAGCGATGCAGAAATTTTGATGTTTTTGTTTGATCGCTATAGTCTTCTATTTTATCGTAAACAGATTCTGTAGAGTCTTTTTCTTGCTTATAGACCTGAGAAAAGCTAGAATTAAAAAAGAGTAGACTCAGTAAGAATAAGATTTGTATATTTTTCAATAATTCAAACTTTTTAGTAGTAAAACATCTGGTTGACTTTCATTAAAATACATGGGAATAAGGTAATACTATTTGCAATTAATAAACTAAAAAAGATCCTTTTATTCAGTATTTTCCAGCTTGATGACAACTCATCTTCTAAGTCTTTATTTTATACTTTAATCATGCAATCAGAAGGTCTCAGAACAAATGGAATGCAAAGATAAACGCATCTTACTAATCCCAAAGAAGTCTTTATTCCAAAATAAGAGATGCTTGTTTTGCGCCGAGATCAATAAGCGCATCTTTAAGATTAGTGACAAAATCTTTAGGGCCACAAATGTAAAAGCGTTGATCAAAATCACCGATGGTTTCCAAAAGAAAATCACGATCCAGTCGACGTTCTCTAAATCCGATAACACCTTCACGTGTAAACACATTTTTATAAGCAGGCCCCAGTATTTTGGTTAATTCATCGTGATAAATAATATCTTTTGAAGTTTTATTGGAATACAGAAGAGCCACACCCCGCATATTATCAGAGGCATGCAAAGCACGAAAAATAGCCATAAAAGGAGTGATCCCAGCTCCGCCTGCCAGAAAAACACCTGGCCCTTTGTAGGCAAAAGTATCAAAGACATCATGCATCAGAATTTCATCTCCCTCAATCAGTTTCCCCAACTGATGTGTCACTCCCTGTCTATCATCATAAATTTTAATGGTAAATTCAAGCTTGGACCATTCATTCAAAGAGGTAAAAGTAAAAGGATGTGCCTTGTCTTTCCATTCGGGTAAATTAACCGACAAATGGGCGGCCTGCCCTGTTCGATAGGTAAATTCTTTAGGCTTTTCTAATACAAAGCGTTTAACATCGTGCGTTATATAATGGGTGTCTAGTATTTTTAGCGTATGCATATAAATTATTTTTTTAGGCTTAAGTTAATATTATTTTGTAGACCAGTCACAAATTTAGAATGCGTTTAAGACAGGTCTTCACTTTTTAAAAAAAATAGCACATCCCAAAGATCAATTTATTTTTCAATTCCCTACAAAAAAGAACAAGCATTTAAAGTCATCCTGGCCATTCAAAACTTTATTCAACTTATCCAGGTTTAAATTGGTTTTATTTTGTTCTATTTTTCTAATTACGGTTATATTAATTGATGGTCCACATCCTACAGGAATATCATTTTTCTTATATTTTTCCTTTATAAATCCTTCTACATGTTTTTTGCATGTACGATATCGCTCAGCAATGCCAGCAGCAAAATCTCTACCAATAAGGCTATTAACTTTGTCATTATGCTCTTGGAAAATTTCTAAAAGCATTTTTTCAGTTTTGTCTTTCCCTAAATAAACATCGCGAAGTTGAGCAGCGGAGTAAACTATTCCATCTCGTTGAAACTTTTGTTCTATGGAGTATATTTTATTTTTAATAAAATCAATTTCTCTATTTATTTCCTGATTCTCTGGCGAGTTGCCTAATGCTTTCTGCGATCTAGTACTCCATAAATCAATATGAACTTTTCGATTAAGACTACACTCAGCCCGCTTACTGTCTAAGGCTATA
>JAKDUG010000183.1 GCA_030457805.1 Psychroflexus sp. | reverse complement strand
TGCGCTTTTTGTACATCAGCTCTGTCTTTTCAATCTTTAAACCTCCGTAAATTTAAAAGAAGAAAAATGACTAAATGATAAAGAATTACTAAAGTTTAGTAAATTTGAAGTGTTCACACTTTTCAGCCTCGCTTCTTTGTGCTCTAAGCTTTTTGAGTCAGCCATTTAGGTGAATGATAAGTCAATGCATAATATTCTTTTTACTTTTGAGTTTTAAATTTTATGAAAACCTATCACAAGTTATTTCTAATTTTTTCTTTTTTAATTTGTATCAACACGTCTCATAGTCAAGACTTCTCTAAACAATGGTCAGGGCATTTTTCTTACTTTGACATCAGGTCTTTATCGACTTCTTCTGAACGTGTTTACGCCGCTGCCGAGAATGCTTTCTTCTCTTATGATCTCAACTCTCAAACTGTTGAAAAAGTATCGTCAATTAAAGGACTTTCAGGAAAAGAAATTTCAGCTATACATCATTCAGATGCTTATGCTGTCACTTTAGTTGGCTATGAAAATGGCTTAATTCAGCTTGTGATGGACAACAATCAAAAGGTTTTTACAATTGTTGATATTGTCAATAAACAAACCATCTCTCCCCCGCTCAAACGCATCAATCATTTTTACGAACACGAGGGGCGGGTTTTGATTTCTACCAAATTTGGTGTCGCTGTTTACGATCTTGAGAATCTTGAGTTTGGTGATTCTTTTTTTATTGGTGCTGGTGGTTCTGAATTAGATGTGAAACAAACCGCTGTTTATAATGGCAATATTTATGCAGCAACACAAGGTGGCGGGATGCGATATGCTGCGATTGACGATCCTGATTTGGTCGATTATCAAGTGTGGCAAAATATCGGTCAAGCCAATTGGAAAGCTATTGAGGTTTTTAATAATCAGCTTTACGCTCTACAAAATTCTAATCGACTCTCTCAACTCAACGGCACTTCATTTAATTTGATACAGGCTTATGCCCAAAATGTCAATACTATTATTGCCAATGAAGACAGACTGGTGATTAGTTTAAATGACAAAGTTGAGGTCCGCGATCTGAGCTTTAATCTGGTTTTTTATGTAGATGGATTTGCTGATATTAATTTGGAAGTGGCTACAGCTGTCTACCAAGATGGGCATTTATTTATAGGAGATGAAAACTTAGGTCTGCTCAAAGTGAGTGCAGGAAACCAAACACAATATGAAAGCATCAGTCCGGATGGTCCTATCTTAAACAGTGTATTTGACCTTAAAGTTCTGCCTGGTGAACTCTGGCTTGTTTATGGAGAATACGATCAATTCTGGAATCCTTATCCACTTAACAAGCGCCGCGCAAGTCATTTTTTTGACGAGGAATGGTATAATTTTGATTTTGATGAGCTTGATAATGCACGTGAATTGAGTCAGATTACGGTTGATCCTCTAAATCCAAAACGTGTTTTTATCAGTAGTTTTTTTGATGGAATTTTAGAATTTGAAGAGAACCAGCGCATTGAACATTACGATTCTCAAAACTCAAATTTAGAAGGTGTAGCCAGTAATGCTAATGATGTGCGGATTGGTGGAAGTGTTTTTGATCAGCAAGGCAATCTGTATTTTACAAATGCGATGGCAGAAAATCCTTTAAAGAAAATGAATTCAAGTGGGCAAATTTCAGAGGTTGATGTTTCTGATGCTTTCCTTTCTGAGCAAAATAAGGTGACTAAAATCGAAGCTGACAAATCTGGAAACATCTACACAGCAACTTATAAAGATGGTATTATCGCTTATCAATCATCGACAGATACTGCGAAAATGATCAACAGTGGAGTTGATGGTGTTGATTTTCCTGAGGTTTATGAGTCTAACCCACGTATCACTGCATTGAAAACTGATTTGACTTCACGTTTATGGATTGGGACTTCTGATGGTTTACGGGTGATGTACAATCCAGGTGCTATCTTTGAAAGCAATGCTAATGTTTCGGTTTCTCCTATTATTATTGAGGATGTCGACGGCTTGGCACAAGAGCTTTTGTTTGAGCAGTTTATCACGGATATTGCAGTTGATGGTGCAAATAATAAATGGATTTCAACAGCAGATTCAGGTGTGATTCAGGTGTCCGCCAGTGGTCAAGAAGTCTTGAATCAGTTTACGGTGAACAATTCGCCTTTACCGACAAACTCGGTGCGCTCCGTTGAGGTTGATAACCAAACGGGTGTGGTTTATTTTGGAACCACGCGCGGCCTTATTTCTTTTTCGAGTAAAATAACAAGTGGTCAAGATAATTTAGAAAATGTGCGTGCTTTTCCAAATCCTGTTCGTCCTGGCTATAATGGTCTTGTGACGATTGATGGTTTGACAGACAATGCCAACGTGAAGATCACAGATATTTCAGGAAACTTGGTTTATGAAAAAACAGCAAGCGGAGGAAGTATTCAGTGGGATACACGTGCTTTTGAAAGACATAAAGTGTCGTCAGGTGTTTATCTCGTATTGATCACAGGTGCTGAGCAAACTGAAACTCAAATTGCTAAAATCATGATTATTCGGTAATGTATATCAAAACAAACGCCATCGTTCTGTCCAGTGTCAAATACGGAGAAGCTGATTTGATTGTCACATGCTTTACGCAAGAAGTTGGTCTGGTCTCTTTCTTTTTAAAAGGCATTCGAAAATCTAAACGCGGGAAGTTTAAAAGTTCTTTTTTTCAGAGTTTAAGCTGCTTGGATTTAGACTTTACTTATCGTGATCATAAGAACTTACAATTTTTAAAAGATGCTAAAGTTGCCATTCCTTATGTAAGTTTACACCAAAACATCTATAAATCCTGTATTGCCATGTTTTTGGCTGAAGTTTTAAAAACCTGTATTCGCGAGGAGGAAAAAAACTTAGAGCTTTATCATTTTATAGAAAATGCTTTAAAGGATTTAGATCAGGCTGAAAAATTTGCGGATGTTCATTTGCTTTTTCTTGTTGAATTGACACGTTTTTTGGGTTTCTATCCGGAGTTCAATCACAAGAGGCTTTCTTATTTTAATATGTTTGAAGGCCGATTTGAAGCTGAGGACTCCTCAATTTATACAGTTCAGAATGCCAATGTTGTTGTGCTTGAGCAGATATTAAATTATCCTAAAATTGACTTATTCCAAAATCTAAGCTTGAATCAAAAAAGGAGACAAGAATTCTTAGATTTCATTCTGTATTACTACGAGTTGCATTTGCAATCTTTTTATAAGCCAAAATCTAAAGAAATTTTAGAACAGCTTTTTTAGATTTAAAGCATAAAAATATCCGTTTTCAACAAGATGTCAAAAACGGATTTAGATATCAATTTGCAAAAAATAAAATTCGTTCAATGTTTTATTCTGTCGCTAAGTCTACTTTGTGATTTAATAGTTCAACATTAAAACTAATTTTAGCATTCAATGCTTTAAAAACTTTTAAAATAGTTTCAAACCTAGCGTCAGTTAAGTTATTTTCTATTTTTGAAATTTGAGCTTTTTTCACGCCTATCAATTCGCCAAGTTGAGTTTGAGTTAATTGTCGTTCTTTTCGAGCTTGTTTGATGGCTTCACCAATTAAATCAAGACGTAATTCATTTTCATAAATATCTCTTTCTTTAGTTCCTTTTTTTCCAAGATATTTATCCTTGACTTCATCAAGCGTATATGTCTTCATGATTTCTTTTTTTGGTGTTTTCTGAGTCTTTTTTACAATTCCGTGAGTTGCAATTACAAATGTTACTTTGTTATTTGTTTTGTCCCAAAAAGCAAATAACCTGTATTGTTTTTTATTATATAAAGTTCTAAATTCCCAAATATCAGATGTCAATTTTTTAAATAAAGTGTTATCTCTTTTGACTTTAGCTTTATCAATATTGAAAAGAATTTTCTGTCGAGCTTTTTCATCAATTCCATCTAAGAATTCAAAAACCTCTTTAAGAAACTCAACTTTAAATTTTTCTGTCATACAGATAATTATTGATTACAAAGATAAATGTTTCCTTACTAGTAA
>JAKDUG010000182.1 GCA_030457805.1 Psychroflexus sp. | reverse complement strand
ATGAAAAAACAACTACTTTTTGTATTTATAGCTTTAAGTTCAGCTGCGGTAATGCATTCACAAGACCTAGGTGAACTGAGCTTTGAGACGAAAACTGTGACGATTGGTGAGGTTGCTTATATGAAAGATACCTTAGCGACATATCATTTTGAAAACACAGGAGAGGCTGACGTTGAGATCAAACATGTCACAATTACTGGAGACTGTGAGGTCGTTTTTAAACCAACGCAAGCCATAAAACCAGGTGAAAAATCTAAATTGGTTGTTAAATACGATACATCTATCGTCGGGCCAATCAGAAAAACGATAAGCATTCATTCAAATGCTAAAACACCGTATGTTGCTTTAAAAATGACAGGAAAAGTACTTCCTGAAAAATAATGTTCTGAACAGTGTTGTTTTTTAACGCTAATTATTATTTTTTTAATTAAAAGTTGGCACATTGATGCTTAAATTTGAGTGAAAACAATATTAATTTTAAAAAAATAAGCTCATGAAAAAGAAAATAGCAATTTTAGCAACAAACGGATTTGAAGAGAGCGAGCTGAGTTCTCCTAAAAAAGCCATGGAAGATGAAGGTTTTGATGTCGATATTGTCAGTCTTCAATCAGGTGAAATTAAGAGTTGGAGTGATGGCAATTGGTCTAGTGTCTATCAAGTTGACAAAACAATTTCTGAAGTCAATGCCAAGCAGTACAATGCTCTCATGCTTCCTGGTGGCGTGATCAATCCTGATTTATTAAGAGTAAATGAGGATGCTTTGATTTTTATTAAAGACTTTTTTAAACAGAGTAAACCCGTTGCTGCAATTTGCCACGGTCCATGGTCACTGATCAATGCAGAGGTGGTTAAAGGCAGAACGATGACATCATACATTTCTATTCGAAAAGATCTAGAAAATGCCGGCGCACTTTGGGTTGATAAGGAAGTGGTCGTGGATGAAGCGCTTGTAACAAGTCGAACACCTAAAGATTTGAAGGCTTTTAATGCAAAGCTCATTGAAGAGATTAAAGAAGGTAAACACGATTTACAGCACGCTTAGTACATTTGAATTAAATGAACAAAGAAGGTTTTGGCATATGCTCAAAGCCTTCTTTGTTGTGCCTTAGTGATGAAGTCTTATTGATGACTTACGCGACCATCAGATGATTTTGAAATTTCGATGTTTTTTGGGGAAGTGTAATACTTGATAGAACTTCCGCTCGATGCTTTTGCATTTAATTTATTCTGAGGATCGATCTTTAAGCTTGCCCCTGATGAAGCTGTTGCAGTAATATTTTTGGCGGTTAAACCTGAGGCGTCAATACCTGATCCACTCGAAGCTGAGACTTCTAAATAATCAGTAGATCCATTAAGTTGTATATCTGAGCCGCTGGAAGCCGAAGCTTCTATCTTTTTAGCAGTGAGTTCAAGTTTTAAAGTTGAGCCGCTTGAAGCATTTAATTTTGATTCTTCAATTGTTCCTGAGAGTTTTGCATAAGCACTTGAAGAGACATCTAATGTGAGCATGTCGGCGTTTAATTTCAGATTCGCCTTAGCAGTACTGGATACTTTTAATTTTAACTGACCAAGAGTTAAAGGGTTTTCTGCTTGGAGTTCAGCGGTTGCGCTTAATCGAATATCTTCTAATTGATGGGTGTAATAAATATCAATTTGTTTCTGTTTGACTTTGCCAATTTGCTTGTCGAATGAGATCTCAAGTTCATTTTTATCAGTTGAAATCTCAGTTAGATCAATGATGTTTTGATGACTGGTTATGACAGCTTTACTCGTTTGACTTTTGATTAAATGGACATCCCAAGCATTGCTAATTGCTATTTTTTTAAGTTGGTTGATTTCAATTTCCTTTGTGATAACTGGCCCTTCATCGTCAATTTTTTCATTTCCAGTAATTTTTGAAACGCTCTGGCAACTCAAAAAACTGAAAGCAATGATTGCATAAGTGATGTGTTTTACAATATAAAGCATAAAAGTATTTTTTAGGTTTATCGTTTATAAAAGGCTGTCTTTTCTAGGTTCTATCTCTTCTTTTAGTCCAGAATTTTCAATTTTCAGGTTACAAGATATACATTTTAAATTTGACTTGTGTAATTTAATGAGTTCTTCTTTGTGATTGATCTTCAATGTGTTTGGTGATTTGGAAGCACTTAAATAAGGCGAAGTGTTATCTTTAACAGTCAGGTGAATCTGTTGTGGTAAAATGATACTGATTCTTACTTGAACATCCGCTTCGCGGTATTTAGGGTCAATGCTGTAATAGTTAGAAAAGCCAAGTTGTTTCTCATCAGTTGAGAGTTGATAATTTAGAGCATCATTGATTTCTTTTGCTTTTTTCCGGTTAAAGGTTTTAATTGTTTTCTCTATGCGGATAGAAACCTTCTGCTGATCACTGCTTTTAAAGTCAAATTTAATCATGGAACCTGTTGCAATTTCTTGATCATTAGCATCATGGGTGAGTTTTAAATGAGAGGATTGCATCGCATTTTCGTTGTATCGAAAATCTTGAATCATTTTAACAACAAGCGTATCTTGGGCTGAATAGCTCGTTTCCTTTAATTGAACAAACTTAAATTCTTCAGGCTTATTTAATGATTTTCTAGCGCCCAGAAATATTAAAGTGATCAGTGCAGCAAACCAAAGTGTCAGTACAATAATATGAAAAGCGCTCCCTAGGTTTTTAAGATTTTTGATTAATAATTTTAAACCTAAAATCAATAGATAGAAGAGGGGGACAGCGCTTATAATAAAGATAACACTTGCAAAAAACCAGTGTGGAACACCCATTCCATTATGTGGTAAATCAAAGATGATCAGTCCTTCAAAAAGGCCCATAGAAGTGTAACTGAACAGCGCAATGATGAGTGAGAATAAACTTAAGCCACCAATAATAGTAAAGACAAGACCTAGTATCTTTAAAATAACATCGAGGAATTGGCTACAAAAATTGACAAAACCTTTGCTCGCTTTTTCGACACTTTTTTGGGTTTCCTCTTTGTACTTTTCATAATCAATATCACCGAACTTATTTGTAAACTTCTCGTAATTCTCCTTGACTTTTTTCTCGATATTAGAAACATTTATTTTTTCACCTCTCATGGCCAATTTCTCTGCTGTTGTGAGGGCTGGCGGAATTAAAATCCATAAAATGATATAAACTAAAACAGTTGTCCCCAGTGTACTCACCCCAATAATGATAAAAAGAATTCGTGCCCATAGTGGATCAATGCTGAAATAATGAGCCAAGCCAGATGAGACGCCAGCAATATATTGATTGTCAATGTCGCGGTAAAGTTGCCGATCTTGTTTTGACTTCTCTTTTGGTGGCGCCTGATCATCAATTTGGTAATCTTCTGGATTTCCCATAATTTTGATCATCTCATCGACATGATACATACGAATCACTTGAGTCGGATTTTCTCTTAACTCATTAAAGAGTTCTGCAATCCGCAATTCAATATCTTGTATGATCTCATCACGACTTTCTTCGTTAGCTAAATAGGCTTTGATATCCTTTAAATAACGTTCTAATTTATAGAAGGCATGTTCATCAACATGAAAGAAAATATTGCCTAAACTGATGTTGATTGTCTTATTCATCATTCGAATTTTTAGTGTGGGTGATTGTTGTAACTGCAAACTTTAGGTCCTCCCAGGTGTAGCTCAGCTCTTTTAAAAAGACTTCACCTTTTGACGTGATTTGGTAATATTTTCGAGGTGGCCCGCCAGTTGATTCTTCCCAACGATAACTGAGAAGACCAGCATTTTTTAAGCGTGTTAGTAAAGGGTATATCGTGCCTTCAACAACAATCAAACGCGCCTCTTTTAAGCTTTTTAAAATCTCCGCAACGTAGGCGTCATTTTTAGCTAGTATTGACAGGATGCAGTACTCTAAGATCCCTTTTCGCATCTGTGCCTTTGTGTTTTCTATTTTCATTTTTTTTGATCTTTCTGCATTGAAAACAAATCTACAGATTGACAAGCTACTATGTAATGCATAATAGTGATATTAAC
>JAKDUG010000181.1 GCA_030457805.1 Psychroflexus sp. | reverse complement strand
GGTAAGAAAACAATTTTTCCAGCCTTGAATAAAATGGTTGAGAAAAACCTTATTTTGATCAACCAAGAACTCAATAAACAATACAAACCAAAATTGTTGCGCTATCTGCGTATTCACGATGCATGCCGTTCTCAAGAAGCTGTTGAGAAAACACTTGATGAATTGTCGGCAGCGCCCAAGCAAAAAGAGGTATATCTGAAAATGTTTAGCCTTGAGGCTACACAAAAAAAAATCAATCGAAAGTCATTAAAAAAAGCAACTCAAGTTTCAGATGCTGTGATTAAAACCTTGATTGATAAGGGGATTTTGGAGGAGTATGAGAAACGTCAAGACCGTGTTGGTTTTGATGAATCTGTTTATGAAGATAAAGAAATCAAACTCAGTACGCGACAGCAAAAGGCTTATGACGAAATTCTTGGCCATTTCACAGAAAAACCCATCACTCTTTTTCAAGGTGTTACTTCTTCTGGTAAAACAGAAATTTATATTCACCTTATCGAGCAATACATCCAAAGAGGAGAGCAGGTGCTATATCTTCTGCCTGAAATAGCCTTAACAACGCAGCTCATTACACGTTTACAGACTTATTTTGGAGATCAAGTCATTGTGTTTCACAGTAAATTCTCGGTCAATGAAAGGGTAGAGGCTTATATGCATGTGCGGAATAAAACCAAAGGCAAAATTATTATTGGCGCACGTTCTTCTATCTTTTTACCTTTTCAGGATTTAGGATTGGTCATCGTTGATGAATCGCATGAAACGAGTTTTAAACAATACGATCCTGCGCCGCGTTATCAAGCGCGTGATGCTGCAATTATTCTTGCGCATTTACACCAGACTAAAACACTTTTAGGAACAGCCACACCAAGTCTTGAAAGCCTTTATAATGTTAAGTTAGGGAAGTATGCTTACGTCAATTTAGCTAAGAGATACGGAGACGTTCTGGCGCCAATCATCAATATTGTTGATTTGCAAGACCGTTATAAAAAGAAGAAGATGAAAGGTCATTTTTCAGAAGATTTAATTCTGAAAATGGACGATACTTTAAAAAATGGGGAGCAAGTCATTTTATTTCAAAATCGACGTGGCTATTCACCAATATTGGAATGCAATGCTTGTGGACACTCACCGCAATGTCCGAATTGTGATGTGAGTTTGACTTATCATAAAAATAACAATAGTCTGCGTTGTCATTATTGTGGCTATCATATCGCAATGCAAATCAAATGTATGGCATGTGGCAGTAAAGATATTTCTACAAAAGGTTTTGGCACCGAGCAAATAGAAACAGAAGCCAAAGCTTTATTTCCTGATGCTGTGGTTAAACGTATGGATCTTGATACCACACGAGCGAAAACAGCTTATGCAGATTTGATTAATAATTTTGAAAACCAAGAGATTGATATTTTAGTGGGCACGCAGATGTTGAGTAAAGGTCTTGATTTTAGACATGTGAATCTCGTCGGTGTGATGAATGCTGATTCTCTATTGAATTTTCCAGATTTTAGAGCGCATGAACGTTGTTTTCATTTACTGACCCAAGTCGCAGGTCGTGCTGGACGAACTCAAAAACAAGGTTTGGTGTTGATTCAATCTTACAATCCACATCACCAGATTTTACAGCAGGTGACGACTTATGATTATAAGAAAATGTTTAAGGAGCAATTGCATGAGCGCAAGGAATTTAAGTATCCGCCCTATTATCGTTTGGTGCGGTTTACGCTGAAATCTCGTGACTTCAACCTTGTCAATGAGGCCTCGGATTGGTTGGCAAAGTATTATAAACAGGTTTTTAGATCTCAAGTTTTAGGACCTGAATTCCCACCAGTTTTGAGGATTCGGAATGCGTATCATAAAAATATCATGATCAAAATCCCACCTGAACATTCCCTAAAAAAAACGAAGCATTACATCAAAAAGGGACAAGATAAGTTTGAAGCAATTGGCCAATTTAGAGCTGTTCGTTTAAACATTGATGTGGATCCTTATTAAAAAGAGAAAGGCTGAAGATCTTAAATTCTTCTCAAAACATCTCGTGGTATAATTATAATTAATAGTTTTGCTGTGTAATCATAAGCTTTGTTAATATGACAATCACGCAATTGCGATATGTTTTGGCTGTTGCTGAAGCGAAGAACTTCACGAAAGCTGCTGAGAAAGTTTTTGTGACTCAGCCCACATTGAGCATGCAGGTTCAGAAATTGGAAGATGAACTGGATGTCAAGATTTTTAACCGTTCGAAAAAACCAATTGAATTGACGCCAGTTGGAATCCAGATCATTGATCAGGCAAAGAATATTGTGAATGAAAGCGAACGCATTTCAGATATTGTCGATCAGCAAAAAGGGTTTATTGGTGGGGAATTTAATGTTGGTATTATTTCTACAGTTATGCCAACTTTGCTTCCCATGTTTTTAAAAGCATTTATCAATCGCTATCCAAAAGTCAACCTAAAGATTGAAGAGATGACGACCGAAGTCATGATCGATCGTATCAAAAAAGGAAAGCTTGATGCTGGGATTGCAGCCACGCCTTTAGAGGATGAAATGATTGTTGAAAAACCAGTTTACTACGAGCCATTTGTCGCTTATATTCCACAAAATCACAGTTTGTCAAACCGCCGAGAAATTAAGGAAGAAGATCTTGATCCTGAAGAAATTTTGTTGCTTGAGGATGGACATTGTTTTAAGGATAATATTTTGAATTTGTGCAAATCTGTTCATGCACAACCCATAGAAAAGAAATTCTTTCTGGAAAGTGGGAGTTTCGAAACCTTGATGCGTTTATCAGATGAAGGCTTGGGGATGACGCTTCTGCCGTATTTACACAGTTTAGATTTGCCTGAAAAAAAATCTCAAAACATCATAGCTTTTGCAGCACCACATCCAGCGCGGGAAATCAGTATTATACATCATAAGAATCAGCTTAAAATTCAATTGGTAGAAGCCCTGCAGAAATTGATTTTGGGAGTTGTCAAAGGGGCGATTCAATTTCAAAATGTAAATATTATCAGTCCTCAAAAGTCTTGATTTTCAAGCATACTTTATTCAAGTTGAGAATCTTATTGCATAGATGATTGATACAAGATTAGAATAGCTGTCAAGGCTTGATTTCTTAATAATTTCACAAAAGTAAATCCTTCGTTTTTCGTATTAAAAAAAACACTAGTTTTGCACGCTCAATTTTTAGTAATAACGCTATGCATAAAATATTCAATCTTTTTGATTTTAGACAAAAAGTTGATTACAAGATCGAAGTTCTTTCTGGTCTGACTGTTGCTTTGGCGTTAATTCCAGAAGCTGTTGCTTTTGCTTTAATCGCGCATTTATCTCCTTTAACAGGTTTATACGCAGCTTTTGTTATGGGTTTGATTACTTCAATTTTTGGGGGTCGCCCAGGAATGATTTCTGGAGCCACAGGAGCAGTTGCCGTTGTCATTGTTGCGCTTGTTCAACAGCACGGTGTTGAATATGTTTTTGCGACGGTGATTTTAGCAGGACTTTTGCAAGCGGGAGCAGGTTTATTAAAGTTGGGTAAACTGATGCGATTAGTGCCTCAACCCGTGATATTTGGCTTTGTCAATGGCCTTGCCATTATTATATTTACCTCACAATTTGTGCAATTTCAAGATGACTCTCATCAATGGCTCACTGGGCCATCACTTTATGTTTTCTTAGGACTTGTTTTGGTGACTATGCTTATCATTTGGGGTTTGCCTAGATTAACAAAAGCAGTACCGGCATCTTTAGTTGCCATTTTGACAATCTTTGGAATTGTTTATTTCGGAGGAATTGACACAAGAACTGTTGGAGATATCGCTTCAATTTCGGGCGGTTTTCCTCCTTTCCATATTCCTAATTTGCCTTTTACATTTGAAACTTTAACGATCATTTTCCCTTATGCAGCAATAGTTGCTGGTGTTGGTTTGATCGAAAGTTTATTGACTTTAAATATACTTGATCAAATTACAGAAACACGCGGAAAAAGTAACCGTGAAGCAATTGCGCAAGG
>JAKDUG010000025.1 GCA_030457805.1 Psychroflexus sp. | reverse complement strand
AGGTAACAAATCGTGAAACAGCTTCACTTGACAAGTACTTACAAGAAATTGGTAAGGTCGATTTGATTACAGCCGAAGAAGAGGTAGAATTAGCACAACGCATTAAAGCTGGTGATGACTTAGCTTTAGAGAAACTGACTAAAGCAAATTTAAGATTCGTTGTTTCCGTTTCTAAACAGTACCAAAATCAAGGCTTAACTTTACCTGATTTAATTAATGAAGGGAATTTAGGATTGATCAAGGCGGCTAAAAGATTTGATGAAACACGTGGATTTAAATTTATCTCTTACGCAGTTTGGTGGATCAGACAATCGATTCTTTCAGCACTGGCAGAGCAATCTCGTGTGGTCAGGCTTCCGCTCAACAAGATCGGATCAATCAACAAGATCAACAAAACTTTCGCTTTCCTAGAGCAACAACACGAGCGTCCGCCAAGTCCTTCAGAAATCGCTAAAGAACTTGACATGACGGAAAGTGATGTTAAAGAATCTTTGAAAAACTCTGGTCGACACATTTCATTAGATGCGCCTCTTAAAGAAGGTGAAGACTCGAATTTATATAATGTTTTGAATCTTGGCGACTCGCCAAATCCTGATAAAGAATTAATTCAAGAATCATTACAGGCAGAAATTGAGAGATCACTCGAAACTTTGACACAACGCGAGGCAGATGTGATCCGTTTATTCTTTGGTCTCGGCAATCAACAACCGATGACACTTGAAGAGATTGGGCAAACTTTCGGCTTGACACGTGAGCGTGTACGCCAGATTAAAGAAAAAGGTGTCCGCCGCTTAAGACACACATCACGCAGTACTATTTTAAAGAAATATTTAGGTTAATTACCTCCACAATAAAGTCAAAAAAAAATCCTGCTTCAACAGCAGGATTTTTTTGACTTTATCTCAAATAAGTTATTCATTCGCCCCCTCAGAATCCTCTTTTGCATCCTCTGTATTCTTCGGTTCAACTTTAATAGAAGAGTTTGTCTTCGCTTCTTCTGCTTTGATTTCATTTAGCGTTCTCTGAGCCTTGTCAACTAAGCCTGGGAATTGACCCCCAAAGTTATTGATGATATTTTCAAGGATGTAACTCGCTTGATAAGCATCATCTAAAGCATCATAATTCTTTGCCATCAAGTAAAATGCTTTGACAGCATAAGATTTATAACGTGAATAATCTTTAGTGATGCCTTCAATCACTTTATTGGAGTCTTCATAATCCGCTTCCTTGTTTTTAAAATATGCATTGTAATAAAGCGCCTCTGCCTTTAATTGACCTGATGCAATCTCCTCGACTTCAGCATAGGCTTCTTTTGCTTTGTCTTCATTTTCTAGTTTGATGGCTGATCTCGCCGTGAAAATATGCGCATCCGCTTTCACATCTTGATCAACACTATTCAAGTCCAAAATAAGGTCAGCATAACGAATCGTTTCTTCATATTGTTTTTGCTCGTAGAGTGCTTTCATTAAATTGGATTGTGCAAAGACAATATTTTGAGTAAAGTTAGCTTCTTTCTCCAGACGTTTAAGTGCTTTTATAGCCAACTCATAATCTTCTTTCGTCAAATAAATCTGTGATAATTTACGAAGAGATTCCTCAGTGAATTCACTACTTCTGGCATCAACAACTTCATTGTAATAAGAAATTGATTCATCCTTATCGCCTTCATCAAACAACAACTGCGCTAGGTAGAAATTTGAATTTAAACTATTGAGGCCATTCGGGAATTGATCGAGATATTTTTTAAAGCCTTTGATGGCAGCTTTTGTCTCATTTTCTAAAAACTTATTTTCTGCAGCTTCATAAGTTGCCATATCGATATCCGAATCTTCAACATCAACAAAGTCTAAGTTTTTCACCCATTTTGCGTAAACTTCTGTTTGTCCTAGATCAATATAAACCAATCGCACTGTTTGCACAGCTTGCTTTGCCTCCTTTGAATGTGGGTATTCGTCAACCAAACGTTTTAAATGTTTTAAAGAAGCTTGGTAGTCTTCACGGTTGTAATGTATCAATCCTATTTTTGATAAAGACCTCGAGTAGTAAGGGCTTTTCGGATAATTATCAATTAATTTTTGATAGGAATTGATTGCTTTATCATTTTGAGAAATACTCGAGTAAGTATTTGCTAAATGATAAAGTGCATCATCGTAATAAATTGAATTTGGATAGGTGCTTAGGAAATTCTGAAACTCTTCAATTTTACGGTCATTTTTATCGACAAAGCCATAACTATAAGCTTTTTGGAAAAATGCATAATCACTGCGATAAGCATTCATACTTATTGCTTCATTGTAAGATTCCATCGCTGGCCAATATTTCCCTTCAGCAAAGTAAGAATCGCCTAAACGCACGGATGCATCATATAAAACAGCATTTGACTCCGCTTGATCAGCAAATCCCTTAAAGGCATCAGAAGCTAAACCATATTTTTTTAATTTAAAATAAGTATAAGCAATATTGTAATCTATTTTCTGATAGATGTCAGTCATTTGACGCGCAACATCCATTTTTTTAAATTCCTTATAACCAATCAACGCCTCATCGTAATTTCTAGAAACATAATCGATTTCAGCATTCCAGTATGTCGCTCGCGCTATTAAATCCTGATCGATACGCTGTGATAATGATTTCTGAAACATTGTTTGTGCTTCCTTGTAATCATTAGATTTATACAATTCAATAGCATACAAATAAGTCACTTTTTGGTAAGCCTTTTTATCATCAAAAGAACTGTTACCTTCTAGCATATCAACAGCTTCATCATATTGTTTTGATGTGATATACGAGTCGATTAAAAGCTCACCTATTTGGTCAGATTGATCTGATGCGGGATAAGCCTCGAGGTAATTCTGAAGAACTCGCGGCACTGGCAAATAATTATTCCCAATCTCATAACTCAATTTGGCATAATTCAACATTGCATCTTGCTTGATTTCTTTTTCAAAATCCATTTCAGATGCATTCTTAAAAGCGTTTAATGCCTGTGTTTTTTTATTGACTTTTAAGTATGATTTCGCTAAATGGTAATATGCATTTTGAGCGACGAAATCATTCCCATCAATAATTTTATTAAATTCAGAAATCGCATTGTCATATTCTTTAGCTTTAAAATAAGCATAACCTAACTGGTAATAATCTGTATTATTCCATTTGCCACGCTCGCCTCTGTATTCTTTTAGGTAAGGAATCGCTTCTTCATATTGCTCTAAATTAAAATAGCTTTCTCCTATGATTTTATTGAGTTGAGAGCGCTCAACTGTATTTGACCTATCGAGTTGTTCTTTTCCTAAAGTGATGGCTTTTTCAAAATTACCGAGCTTAAAATTCATATCACTTTGAAAATAAGACATGTTTTTCCCTTTGACACCATCGCGTTTAGCTTGATCAAACATTTCGTTCGCCCCCTCATAATCATCACTTTCATAAGCCATATAACCGATGTAGTACTTAGCCTGTGCACCGTACTCCTTTGAATTTCTCACTTTTTCGAAATAAGTTTTTGATTTATCAGGATGCTTCGTCTTAAATAAAGTATAGGCATAATTGAAGTAAAAATCATCTTGGTTTTGATAGTTTAAAATGTTTTGATCCACTTTGTCATACCAACTTTTAGCATCGCGATAGCTCTTATCTTCAAAATAATAGTCTCCAACACTTAAGTAAGCAATCTTGCGTTTATTACTCTGCGGATAGTCCTTGACAAAATCTTCCATCAACCGATCACCACCAGCCTTGTCTAGACGCACATTTGCGCTCGCCTTGTAATAAGCTAAATTAGAGGCCAAAAGATCATTCTCATCCGTTGGTTTAATTTTATTAAACTCCTCTAAAGCAGCGGCATATTGTTGGTTTGAGTATAAAGACATACCTTTTTGATAGGTCCCTAATTGATTTGTGTACACCTCAGTTTGTTGAGCAGACGCAAAAGAACCAGCAAACATTAAGCTCAGGGCAATTTTTTGGAAAAATTTCATTATTTCTTATTTTAAAATACCAAAGATAAAATTATGTAGTTATAACGTCAACAATGCCAAATAAATTATAAATGATTCCTGGAGTTTTGATTTTTGGCTCCGCAAATAAATAGTATCTTTAACGCTTCAAAACACGCATCTTAAACTATGTCAGACGTCATATTAGAGCTTAATAAAGCAAGCATTTACCAACGTGAAAACCTTATCCTAAGCGAAGTAAATGTGAGTATCAACAAAGGCGAATTTGTCTATCTTATCGGAAAAACAGGAACTGGAAAAAGTAGTTTTATGAAAACACTTTACGGTGACTTACCGCTGAGAGATGGCATTGGCAACATTGTTGATTATAATTTACGAAAATTGAAAGACAAAGAAGTTCCACATTTACGACGTAAACTCGGCGTTGTTTTTCAAGATTTCAAACTCTTAAATGACCGCAATGTTCATGAAAATTTAAAATTTGTTCTGAAAGCCACTGGCTGGAAGGACAAAACAAAAATGGAACATAAAATTGATGAAGTTCTACAGAAAGTGGACATGAAAACAAAAAGTTTTAAATTCCCTTATCAACTCTCTGGAGGCGAACAGCAGCGTATTGCCATTGCTCGGGCTTTACTTAATGATCCTGAACTTATCTTAGCAGATGAACCGACAGGGAATTTAGACCCTCAAACTTCAATTGAAGTAATGGAGGTTTTACAACAGATTAATAAAAATGGCAACACCATTTTAATGGCAACCCATGATTATGCTTTACTCCTTAAATATCCTTCAAAAACATTAAAATGTGATGGACAAAAAGTTTTTGAAGTTGTCCAAAAAAACACAAAATCATAATACAATGAAGTTAAATTTATTAAAACCAATTGGTGTTTTGAGTCTTAGCCTTGCTGTGCTAAGCTGTACAAATTCATCTGATAACAAAGATAAAATGGACGATCTCTCTGTCAATTCTAAAAACAAAGAAAACAGTCTGCTCAAAGATTGGGAAGGCGATAACGATGGCGTGCCAGCCTTTGAAAAAATGGCTCTTGACGACCTTAAACCGGCAATGCGCAAAGCGATGAAAGCGCACTTGGAAGAAGTTGATGAAATTGCAGAAAATAAAAAACCTGCAACTTTTGAAAACACAATTGAAGCTTTAGAACGATCTGGGAAACTCATCGATCAAGTTCATACCTATTACGGCATATGGAGCAGCAATATGTCTTCAGATGAGTTCAGAGAAATCCAACAAGATTTGTCTCCTGAACTATCTGATTACAGTTCGAAAATCAAACAAAACGAAAAACTTTTTCAACGCATCAAAACTGTTTATGACAACAGCCAAAAAGAACCTTTGGACTCTCAAGAGCAGCGTGTTGTGGATTTGGTCTACAAGAATTTTGAAATGAGTGGCGCCAATCTCAATACAAAAGACAAAAAACGCTATGCGGACATCAATAAAAAATTGGCTGAACTCTACACTAAGTTTTCTAATAACGTTTTGCACGATGAAGAAAATTATGTCACTTATATAGACGAATCTCAAATTGACGGCTTGCCTGATTCTTTTGTGAGCTCTGCGAAGAAGACAGCAAAAGAAATGGGAAAAGAAGACACCTATGCTATCACAAATACACGCTCGTCAATGGATCCTTTCCTGACTTATTCAGACGAACGTGATATCAGAGAAAAAGTGTGGAAAAATTATTATTCACGCGGAGACAATGCAGATGACTATGACAATAACGACATCATCACAGAAATTTTACAATTGCGTGATAAACGTGTCGAGTTAATGGGGTATGAGAATTATGCAGAGTGGCGTTTGCAGGATCGCATGGCTAAGACACCAGAAAACGCGATGGATCTTTTAATGCAAGTTTGGCCAAAAGCAATCGAACGTGTCGATGAAGAAGTTGCAGATATGCAAGCTATTGCTGACAAGAATGGTGATGACCTCACAATCGAACCTTGGGATTACCGCTATTATGCTGAAAAAGTAAGACAAGCTAAATACGATTTGGACTCTAATGAAATCAAACAATATTTAGTTTTGGATCACTTAGAAGACGCCATTTTCTATGTCGCTGATCGTTTATTTGATTTTAAATTTGAGGAAATCACTGATGGCAGTGTTCCTGTATTTCATGAAGATGTGAAAGTCTTTGAAGTGACTAACAAAACAAGCGGACAACACATTGGCTTATTTTATTTAGATCCTTATGCGCGTAAAGGCAAAAGATCTGGAGCCTGGGCAACGACCTACCGTTCATACACTTCATTTGATGGGGAAACAGATGTACTCGCGTCAAATAATTCTAACTTTGTGAAAGGGAATGAAAACGAACCTATCCTTGTCTCTTGGGATGACGCAACAACATTTTTTCATGAGTTTGGACACGCACTTCACTTCTTGAGTGCAGATGTTAAATATCCAACATTAAATGGTGGTGTCAGAGATTACACAGAATTCCAATCGCAGTTATTAGAACGTTGGTTATCGACAGATGAAGTGATTAATCGCTTTTTAAAGCATTATGAAACAGGAGAGCCTATGCCAAAAGAATTGATTGCTAAAATCAAAAAAGCATCTACCTTTAATCAAGGTTTTGAATCGACAGAATTTTTAGCATCAGCAATTATGGACATGAAGTTCCATGCCACTGATCCTGATAAAATTGGTAACCCTAGCGAATTTGAAAAGAAAACACTTGATGAACTCGGAATGCCAGACGAATTAGTCATGCGCCATAGAACGCCACAATTCGGACATGTTTTTTCCGGAGAAGGCTACGCTACTGGCTATTACGGCTATTTATGGGCAGATGTGCTGACAGCAGATGCTGCTGAAGCTTTTGCAGATGCGAAGGACGGCTTTTACGATGAAGACTTAGCTGACAAGCTTGTCAAATACCTTTTTGCACCTCGTAATGCGATCGATCCAAGCAAGGCTTACAGACTTTTCAGAGGTCGTGACGCTAAAATTGACGCCTTAATGAGAGATAGAGGTTTTTCAGTTAATTAAAGAATAAATAACAGAAGTCGTCTCAAAACTTAGAGTTAGAATCTTTCATCTGAAAATCTTAAAAAGCTAAGATTTTAAAATTATGAAAGTGATTAACACGTGTTTTGAGACGATTTTTTTTTAAATACTATGAAACTACTTTGTGTTGGCTATTACGATAAGTTTTCAAGATTTTTTATTGGCATCCATAAAGAAATCAAAGAACAGTTGCCTTTTAGTGAAATCAAACTCGTCAGCCTCTACACAAGTGGATTCCTCTACAGTGCTCTCAGAATGTACAGCAGCGTCAATATTCCTTTTAAAGCCTGGTTTAAGGTGCTCATACATTATAAATCTTATAATTTAAAGCTAAGGCAATCTAATACTGATTTAGACGACTTGATTTCCTATAAATTAAGAGAATACAAAAAGCTCAAGGCTAAACCTATAAAGCTATTAGCCTTAGCCTATATTGATATTTATACAAAGATTTTTAATCAATTTCGACCTGACGTACTTTGCTGTGTCGGTGATTCAAGACTGGCAGTCAAAATAGCAATCGCAATTGCCAAAGAGAAAAAAATCCCTTGTTATTTTATTGAAATTGGTCCTTTTCAGACTACCATTTTTGACTCAGTTGGCGTCAATGCAAATGCTTCTATCAATACTGAAAAATTAATCTCACAACTCCCAGAATCAAAATTTCAAAACCTATCAGAGATATTTCAAAATAGACCTGAGACAAAAAAAGCTTATAATCGATCGCCAATCTATCGTGGGATAGATTACTCGCTGGGTGCTTTACTCAATCGCACGAAGCTTTACCCACCAGATTTGGCTTATCAACATCCGACATTTAATGGTCAGAGAAACTCTATTCACGCGCCATTAAAACAAAATAAATATTTGTTAATTGGCCAAGTGCCAGATGATGTCAATATGAGTTATCACAGTCCGCATTTTGATAATTTTGAAACACTTCTCAAAACAGTTTATCAACAACTCCCAGAAAATTCAAGTTTGAGTTTTCGAGAGCATCCACACTTTACTGGAAAACATAAAAAAGAGTTTTATACTTTTATTACAAAAAATAAAATCAATTTAGACAACCACACACCTTTAGATGAATTGGTCACTTCTCATGATATTATTGTTGTCAACAACTCAACGGTTGGTTTAGAAAGTATGGCCAAGCTCAAAACTGTTGTTGTTTTAGGAAATGCATATTATGCCTTACCTGAATTGTGCTTGCAAATTAAAAACATTTGTCAATTAAAAACTGTTTTAAATCAAGCCTTAAGTTTCCGACCTAAAGCTAAAATTGCAACTCAATACTTTGATTATTTGCTCAATACTTATTTCATTGCAGGTCGGCTTATTGATAAAGATCAAAAAAGTGCCAAAAAAATCGCTCACTTATTAATGGAAAAACATGCTTAAATTTTCAGTTGTCATACCAGTTTATAACAAAGCTGAATTTTTAGAAAACACATTAGATTCAGTATTCAGTCAAACTTACCCGCACTTTGAAGTGATAGCTGTTAACGACGGTTCAACTGATAGGAGTTTAAGAATTTTAGAAAGATACAAATCAAAAGGTTTACGCATTATCAACCAAGCAAACAAAGGCGCTTCCGTTGCTAGGAATAACGGAATTGATCATGCTCAAAACGCATATATTGCGCTTATTGATGCTGATGATATTTGGTCAGCCAATCATCTTGAAGAGCATGCGAATAGTATCAAAAGATTTCCTGATCAAGTTATTTACACGAATCATTATTCTATAAAATGGAGCTCAAATACCATTAAGCCCGCAGAATTTAATTTGAACGAAACAGATCAAAGCATTCGATGTATAAGCAACTACTTTGAAGCAAGCTTAAAAGATAACCTGATTTGGACCTCAGCTGTTTGTTTCAAACGCAGTACATTCAATAATCTAGGACATTTTAATTCAATATACAAAACTGGTCAAGATTTAGATTTATGGATCAGGTTTGCATTAGAATTCCCAATTGTTTATAATCCCAATACAACAATGATCTATCACAAAGGAATCATTAATAGTTTATCTAAAAATGAATACAACGAAGTGAGGTATCAATTGTTTTCAAGTTATTTAAAAGAAGAACATCAAAATAAAGACCTGAGCTTGTATTTGGATCAAAAAAGATACGGATTAGCACTAAGAACAAAAGCTAAAGACAATATTAAATTATTTAAGAAAACGCTATTACTTATCGACACAGACAGACTTAGTTTCAAACAAAAATTTCTTCTCAACTTGCCAGTTTTCATTTTAAACCCTCTACATAAATTAAGAGATTTTCTCATGCAAAAAGAATGGTTTTTAAAACTAACGAGATAATTTAAACTCTCTGAGCTCTTGATTCATTATTCTGTATATTTCAAATATTTCTGATCGCGGTTGTAACTGTTTCCGCCAGATGTAAAATAAATATTTATAGAGCCAAATATGAGTTACCCAACCATGATTCAAGTAATATAATATTAATTGAGTTCTTAAAAAACCTAAGCTCCTAACCTGATTCCTAGAACTTTCTTGTTGATGTTTTACAACAGTTTCTGGAAAAAACATTGCTTTTAAATTAGCTCGAAGCAATTTAATTAAAAACTCCTCTTCCTCTCCTACAGGAAAATGAGCGCCTAATCCAAAATTTTCATCAAATTTTAAATTTCTTTTTTTTATCAAAGGAATGTTGAGCATTATTTCTATTGAACTAGGCTTGAATTTTTTTAAAGGCAAACAAAATTCATTTAAAGAATCGGGGTATTCTTTACGGTCTCGATTTTGAAGATCACAACTTTTAAACGAATAGAAAGCCAAATCAAGTTTTTGTTGGATAGCTTTACTATAAAGATTTAAACAATCAGTCTGAAAAATCACATCATCGTCAGCTATAACACCATAAGTTGTTTTACAATTTTTTAAAGCTAAATTTCGACTTTTAGACAAACCTACGTCATAGCTATTGACAACAAGAATGTTTTCTAATTCAGATTTGAGCTCCTGCCCTTTTTTTGTTTGATTGACAATCACCAAATTTAGATCTCGCCATTCATGATGCGGAAACATAGCGTCAAGAAATGAAAAATCAGATCGATTCATTGTCGCAATTAAGATTGATATGTCATCGCTTGAATAACTCATCTTTTTAATTCTTTATCGTAATTAATTCCGTTCCCAATAATCCTGTCCTCAGATTTGAACTCATCAGAAAATAAGCTTTTAGAGGCCTTGTAATCATCAAATTTAACAGTTAATAAGTCAGAAAAAGAATGCATCAAATCTCTTAAAACAGCTGGACGTTTTGTATCAATTTTTAAAGAAAATTCATTTTGATAAGCTTGATTTGTCCATAAGAAAAACGGAATCTCATACATGTCAGGTGTGGGCTGGTCATCGAGATGTCCAGCAAAATCGATAGTGTCATAAACTTCATCACCATGATCAGAAAAATATAGCATAAATGAAGCCTCCTGAAGCTGAGTCAGTTTCTCGTGGATACGCTGGATAAAAAAATCGTGATACAGCACTGCATTATCATAAAAACTCGAGCGTTGTCGTGCCAATTGATGATCAAAACTAGAATTGCTTTCCTCAGCTTTGAAATGTTCAAAAGTGGAAGGGTAACGATCACTGTATTTCATGTGCGTTCCTAGCGGATGTAATATAATAAATTTCTTTTTCGCAGGATCTTTTAGCGCCTCATCAAACGCTGGGATTAAGACTTCATCAAAAGGTGTAATGCTGCCATCAAGCGCCGTATTTTTGGGTGTGTAAACATCACTTGCCATTGCTATCTTCGTCACCAAACTCTCATATTGACCAATCGGTCTTTGATTGGACAACCAAAAGGTTTTAAAGCCAGCTTCATTCATTAATTGCACAATTGAAAAATCATCAGTCGACTCTAAACTGTGCAAAGTCAACGCATCTTTTAAAGCACCAATCGTGTATGCATGGCTAGTGACCACATCATCAAATTTGTAGATTTCTGACTGAATCTCATCGAGATAAGGTGTTGTTTCTTTTTCATAACCATACAAACTCATGCGATTGCGCGTTGTCGATTCGCCGATAATCATCACAAAAGTAGCTTCGTCAATCTCTTTCTCTTGTACAAAGCCTTTGATATCAGCTGTGGGTTGATCAATATTAAAACGCAGCATTTGCTCTTGCTCAGTGATGTATTCTCGCACAGATTGGACACTCAAATAAATAAAGTTGAACTGCAAGTAATCGCGAACACTCATTGCCAAAATCGGTAAAATAACACCTAAAACAAAAATGATTTTTTGATATTTAAAAACAGATTTTATTTTAAAATAAGCAGGCTTAACAGCGTAAATAACCGCAATCACAATAAAAAATAAGCCGATTAAAATCAGGGAGGGATTAAAATAAAAGTCAACAAACTCTGTGGCCTCGGCAAAGTTTGTTTCCAATATAATAAAAATAGAGGAGGCACTTATATTCGCTTTGAAAATTGAGAAGTAAGCACTTTCAAAAAGGTTTGTAAAAACAAAAATGTAAAATAAGATATGTTGAAGAACACGACTGGCTTTATGCCTAAAAATTAAAGCAAAACTAACAAAGACAACTGCTGTGGCCGTATTTTCAAGTGCATTTTTAAAAAGAACCCGATTGATTCCAAAGCTAAACATTTGGGCAATGAAAGCGATAAAAACAGGGATCAGCCAAATGATAATCGGATAGAGATTATGTTTTAGGTTTAAAAAATTAAGTTGTTTTTTTAAAAACATTACGATAACATCAAATGTATAACATGCATAAAAATAAGATTAATAATCAGTTTCTTCATTCATCGACAAAGCTTTTGGCGACAGGATGGGTTTTCTGAAAATATATAATACAATTAAAAAGTAAATTAAGTAAGTTAATGCATGGCCGATGACAACACTTTTGAGTGCGAAAATATCAATCAAGAAATACGTACTCAAGTATAGTGAAACGGCAAGAAATAAATCGGTCAAAATATAATGCCAAAACATTTTCTTGGCATGAAATTGATACACCATCACAAGTGCTAAAACGCGAAAAACATCACCTATCATTTGCCATAAAAATAAATCTTTTACCGGTAGAAACTCTTCGGTCAACACCAGTCGGATAATCCATTCTTTCAGGAAATAAACTAAAACTAAACCGCCAAAAAAAAGCGGTAAGATATTTTTATAAAAGTTAAAAACTAACTGGCGAAATTGCATTAAGTTTTTAGCTTCAGCTAATTTCGGTAACAATATCAAATTCAACAAAGTGATGACAAACATCAAATACAAGTTTGAGATTCTAAAAATCGCCTCCCAATAACCCGCATCTTGGCTTGATAATGCATCGGTTAACAATTGCCGTATTGATAGATAAGCTAACGGAAAACTCAAACCTGAAATCAAAGTCATTATTGAGAACTGCCCTAAGTTTCGCATCAACTTTTTTGAAATCAATGCTTTTGAGAAACGCATAAAAACCAGCTGAGTTCGATAGGCAAAAGCCAAAGTCACAAAGAACAAAACGGACGGTAAAACCACTAGAGTAAACAGAGCACCCGATAAACCATAAAAATAAATAAGAACAGAAAAAATCAATAGATTAACAAGATAACTGATGCTATTTATTTTAATCACACGATTGAAATAACCATGTGCCCTGAGGAGGGCTAAAAGTAAAGTATTGGCCACATAAAGCGGTAGGATCAAACCTAAAAAACGAATGAGCATGGCGTAAGTCGATTCACCAAAAATATAATTGCTCATCACCTCAGCAAAAATCAAGCAAGCCAAAATTGTCAGAAGGCTGAACAAGCTGACATAAAAGAAAAGCGTCGTTTGAAACTTGCGGCGTTCCTCTTCTTTATTTCGCGTTTCGACAGCATATTTAACAACTGCATTTTCAACACCAGCGGATGAAAATTTCTGAAAAACAGTGATACTATTTCGCAAGTTTCCGAGAAGTGTTAAACCTGATGGCCCGAGAAAAATTGCTGTCAATTTTGATGTCACTAAAGCTGCCAGCACTTTGATAACGACAGAAAACGCATTAAAAGAGGTTACTTTTAAAAAGCTGAATTGTGATAAAATTTTCTGAAAGGGCTTGATGATACTTCAATTTTTTAGAACATCACGCAAGTTAAAATCAGAAACTCAAATAACATAGAAGATCAAGATTTATTTTCTAATAAGGGAACAAAACGAAATTCACCAAAAGTTTGTTTGTCAAAATTACGTGCTGATTTGCGATCAAAAAGCGTCATAATCTGCGGATTTTCACCCACAGGAATAACCAACTTCCCTCCTACTTTCAGCTGTGATAACAAAGGTTTGGGAACAAAAGGTGCGCCAGCCGTTACGATAATTTTATCAAAAGGCGCATATTCCTTTAAACCTTTGTAACCATCGCCAAAAGACATATACTTAGGGCGATAACCGAGTTTGTCCAAAAACTTCTGTGTCTTCTTAAACAACTCTTGTTGACGTTCAATGGTGTATAATCTAGCACCCAATTCACACAATGCAGCCGCTTGATAGCCACTTCCTGTTCCGATTTCCAACACTTTTTCGTCTGGTTTCACTTCTAGAAGCTGTGTTTGAAAGGCAACTGTGTAAGGCTGTGAAATAGTTTGTCCTGCCGCAATTGGAAAAGCCTTGTCCTGGTAGGCGTGATCTTCAAAACTGCTATCCATAAATAAATGCCGCGGAATGGCACCAATAGCCGACAAAACCTTTTCATCTGAAATACCTTTTTCTCGCAATAATTCGACAAGTTGATTGCGCTTGCCTTGTTGTCTATACCCGTCTTTCACATTCACAAAATTAGAAAATACAAAAATAGAAATTTCCTCACGTCTTTAAAGAGAAAGCATGAAAAGAGATTTTTAAAAAGAAAGACAAATGACTTAACATTTATTAACATTTAGTTATATTACTCATAAATTAAGTTAAAATAACATATATTCGCATAGATAAAGACAACCACCTCTTATTTCATGAAAAGTATTATTCCATTTATAAGCTTACTCATTTGCTTTACTGCATGTCAAAACGAAAAAGAAATCATTGCCAAGCAAGAACACTTCACGAAAGATTACTTATTTCATCAAGTCGATTCTTCTGGAGTTGATTTTGCTAATCAGATAACTGAGGACGAAACGCATTCGATTATCAACTATATTTATTATTACAACGGTGCTGGCGCTGCTGTTGGTGATCTCAATAACAACGGGCTTCCCGATCTATTCTTTGTCGGTAACACAACACAAAATAAATTGTATTTCAACAAAGGTGACATGAAATTTGAAGATGTGACTGCCCAAGCACAAATCAAATCAAATACAAGTTGGAATACTGGCGTGACAATGGTTGACATCAATCAAGATGGATGGCTTGATATCTATGTTTGTGCAGCTTCAGGCGTTTTAGATTACGATGGACATAATGAACTTTACATCAATAACCAGGACGGGACATTTACGGAAAGCTCTGCCGAATACGGCTTAGACATTAAGTCATACGCAACTCAAGCCTATTTTTTTGATTACGACCAAGACGGAGACTTAGATATGTATTTGGTCAATCATGCCGTTCACACAACTTATGCCTATGAAAGTGCTGAAAATCGCAATCTAAGAACAGCTTCTGTCGGTGACTTGCTTTTTAGAAATGACAATGGAAAATTTGTGGATGTGAGTGAGGAGGCTCAAATCTATGGTGGCGCTAATGGCTATGGTCTGAGTGCAACTTTAGCAGATTTCAACCAAGATGGTTGGACTGATATCTATGTCTCTAATGACTTTCATGAAAACGATTATTACTACATCAATAACCAAGATGGAACATTTACAGAACAGCTTGGACAAGCTTTCCCTGCAACCAGCAAATTCTCAATGGGAAGTGATGCTGCTGATATCAATGGTGATGGTCTTCCTGACTTGATCACCCTGGACATGCTACCAGAAGATGAGCGCGTTTTAAAAGAAACTGAAGGTGACGATGCGATGTATTTTGTGCAACAAAAATTAAAAAACTTAGGCTATGAGCAACAGTTTTCCAGAAACATGCTTCATCTCAATCACGATCAAGGCAAGTATTTTAGCGAACAAGCACTACTTCACAATATTGCTGATAGTGATTGGAGTTGGTCCGCTTTATTTGCTGATTTAAACAACAACACACACCAAGATTTGTTCATCACAAATGGGATTTTACGCCGACCAAACGATCTTGATTTCAGGAAATACGTTGCAAGCGCTTTCAAAGGAAGAAGCCAAGAAGAAGGTCTTAAATGGCTTTATAAATCAATTGATCAGATGCCAAGCGGCAAAATGACAAACAAGATTTATGAAGGAAACTCAGCGACATTCAAATCGCGTGTTGGTGAGTGGATTCAAGATACAGCCACGCTTTCAAACGGAGCTGTTTATGCTGATTTAGATCTTGATGGCGACCTTGATTTGGTGATTAACAAGCTCAATGGAAAAGCTCTTATTTATGAAAACACCACAGATCAATCACAAAACCACATCAGTTTCAAACTGAACTTCAAGAAACCAAATAGAGAAGCCATCGGCGCAAGGATACAACTTTATACAGCTGGGAAATTACAAACAAAAACTCTATACAAATCACGTGGGTTTTTATCAAGCGTTGATTCTCCCTTACATTTTGGCTTAGGTCAGCATCACGAAATTGACTCTATTAAAGTGATCTGGCCAAATCAGCATGTGCAAAAACTGGGTTCTCTTGCCATTAACCAAAGACATTCAATTCGTTATTCTGATGAATCACCAATTCACCACTATAAAGAAAAAGAAAAACAAGATCTATTGACCTTAACAGAGATTTTAAGTTTCACTCATCAAGAAGATCAGTACAATGATTTTTTGAATGAAAAACTCATTCCTTATAAAGTGTCAACTCTGGGCCCCGCTATTGCCGTTGGTGATGTTAACGGCAATGGTTATGAAGATATTTACATCGGAAACGCCTCTGGTGAGTCTGGCCGATTCTTCATTAACACAGGAAGAGGCTTCGTCGAAAATTCATCTGAACTTTTTGATAATGAAAAAATGTATGAAGATAATGCGGCAGCATTTATAGATATCGATCAGGACGGGGATCTCGATCTATATGTGGGGTCTGGGATCAATACACATGGGATTAAAAAATTCGAAAAAGATCGTTTATATCTTTTTGAAAACGGGAAATTTATTAAATCTGAAAACAAGATTCCTGACAATACCGCCATCACTTCATCCGTGATAGCTGGAGATTTCAACAATGATAGCTACACAGATCTTTTCATAGGCAACCTGGGGCGAAAAAATAATTTTGGAGCGCGTGTCAATTCATATATTTTGAAGAATAATGGTGCAGGAAAACTTAAAAAATCAACTGACTTCAAGCTGAAATCCAGAGTTAATTCTGCTGTTTGGAAAGATCTCAATAACGATAAAAAACTTGATTTGATCATCGCTACCGAATGGGATGCTCCTAAAATATTTCTCAATACTGAGAATGGTTTTAAAGAACAAGAAGTTCCTGAACACCTCAATGGATTATGGCAAAGTGTTTTTATTTACGACATCGATCAAGATGGTGATGATGATATTTTGCTCGGCAATTGGGGTTTAAATTCTAAATTCAAACCCTCTGAGACATATCCTTTAAAAATGTATTACCGTGATTTTGATGAGAACGGAAAAACAGAAGCCATTTTAGCTTATTCTAAAAATGGGAAATACTACCCTGTCAATTCAAAAGACGAACTGGGGGCCCAAATGAATTTCATCCACAAGCGTTATGTCAAACACAAAGATTACGCATTGCAGACAATGGAAGATATCTTCACCAAAGAAAGATTAAAAGCGGCTGAACTCAGTGAAATACACACTTTAGCCTCAGGTTATTTAGAAAACAAGGATGGTGAATTCACAACCTTTGTGCCTTTCCCTCAAGAACTTCAATTGGGGCCTATCAATACCTTTAACAACATAAAAATAAAGGCAGAAAATCAATTATTTGTCGCAGGAAATAGCATGAGAGCCAATAATTATCAAGGGCCTCATCAAGCTTTTAAAGGCTACTATTTCAAAACTTTAAATCATATTGAAGAATTGAGTCAGATAGGAATTCCTGCATTATCGGATGAAGTAAAAGGCATTCATAAAATTGAAACAGAAAATGAGCATTTAATTCTCTTCAGCATTAACAATGCACCTATCAAAGTTTATAGCTATGACAAATAATTCTTACTCAAAGATTCTAGTTGTCTTGTGTCTTTTCATTTCTACGGTGAGCTGCACATCTGAATCTGATGCAATCAAAATTACTGCAGAAAATTATCACGATCTCAATGAAAAGCTGACAGAAATTATGGTGCACGATATTTTTTCACCACCACAAGCGAGTCGGATTTATGTATATCCAAATATCGCAGCTTATGAGGTTTTGAGCAATAACTCCGCAGATTATCTTTCTCTCGCTCATCAAGTCAATGCCTTAAAGGAAGTGCCACAACAAGAAAACTCAACTCAGGTCAATTTAAGATTAGCTGCAATGATAGCCTATGTAGAAGTTGCGCAAAATCTAGTTTTTTCAGATGTCATCATTCAAAATTACCGGGATAGTCTATACAATATTTGGGAAACCAAGAATAAGAAAGAATTTAAACGTGCCAAAACACACGCAAAACAACAGGTCGAAAACATCAAAAAATGGATGTCAAAAGATAATTATGCAGAGACTCGCACGATGCCTGATTATGATTTTTTCATTGAAGGACCTGCACGTTGGCAGCCAACACCTCCTGGTTATATCAAAGGCATTGAACCACATTGGGATAAAATTAGACCTCTCGTTTTAGATTCTTCTGCGCAATTTAAGCCAGCACCGCATCCTGAATTCTCGATGGATACAGAAAGTCAATTTTACCGTGAAGTCAAAGAAATATACGACATTGGTGAAGATCTCAGAAGGAAAGGAAACAAGTCAAAGGAGATTGAAATTGCGCGCTTCTGGGATTGCAATCCATTTGTATCAATCACAAAAGGACATTATATGTTTGCAGAAAAAAAGATCAGCCCTGGTGGACATTGGCTAGGAATTTGTAAAATCGCAAATCAAAAAACACAAACAGATTTTGAACAAAGTGTCTACGCATACACAAAAACTTCAATTGCTATTTTTGATGCTTTCATCAGTTGTTGGGACGAAAAATATCGCAGCAACTTAATCAGACCTGAAACATTGATCAAGCAACATATTGATCCTGAATGGAAACCGCTGTTACAAACACCTCCCTTTCCTGAATATACAAGTGGGCATTCTGTCGTGTCAAATGCTGCTGCCGAAGTCTTGACGACTATTTTTGGTGAAGATTTTAACTTCTTAGATACAACAGAAGAACCTTACGGCTTACCGGCGCGCGAATATCAATCCTTTCGGCAAGCAGCCGAAGAAGCGACAATCAGTCGATTATATGGCGGAATCCATTATCGCACATCTGTTTATGAAGGCGTTGAACAAGGACAAAGTGTAGGCCATTTGGTGAATCATAAATTGAATTTCTTCAAAAAAGAAAATCAGATGCTGACCACAAACAATTAATCCATCTTCGACTTCAGGTTAAAATTTAGCCAACTCAAAAAGAAAAATAAATGTTTCAAGGATAAGCTCACATCTAAAGTCAAAACTTAATCCACTAAACCCTAGTCAATTAAAAAAAATTCAGATGAACATGAAAAGGTTTATTTGATAAAAATAAAAATTTAAACAAGGTAGAATCAATTGATCAGAGTGGAGTTTTTTCTCAAAAGAAATGTTATTTTTGTGGAAAACCATATTATATGCTTAAAGTTGGCGTTTTGGGTGCTGGGCACCTCGGCAAGATCCATTTAAGACTTCT